>MAXL01000166.1 GCA_001751005.1 Desulfobacterales bacterium S5133MH16 | reverse complement strand
TCTTTAAAAACCTTTTCGCCTCGCCGTGAACGGTTCATAACATGATGCCAAGCATCAGGGTATTCTATTCTTAATGGCCTAGACATGGGTTCTCTTTACCAGAAATTGCAACAAAAGTCAATAGGAGACTTGACCCCTTTATTGTCTCTGTCCAATGAATAAGATGTTCCGCCGCTCGGATGTGCTTGCGACCTGTTCCCTCGGCGTAACCCACCTGGTATAGCTCTGTAGTAAATCCTTCAAGTAACGGTCCACCTGGACCTTCACGAAGTGTTTTAATTCGTGAAGGGCATTCGAAAAACTTTTCAAACATGACGTCCTCCTTTGGTATGAATTTGAGGTAAGAAAGACGTCATTATTATGCTGAGAAGTTAGAGTTGCAAGATGATTCTATTCTACTGAAACGACTGCGTTATCGTGGCATCCAAGATCCTCATCTCCGCATAACAATAAACTCAGCATAATAACTAAACTGACAACATAATGACCCCGGCTACTTCCCGGCTACTTCTCTTGAACCTGCCGAGGTTTTAGAGATTGTTGAATCACACGGAAAACTCGTTGTCGGCGACAATGGTGAACTCTTGGTCGAGTTTGAAGACCAAAAGTCAGTAGAAACCCTTTCAACAGCCCTGTCAGATCGATTCGAAGACCAGGTACTTCTCGCCCCATGAAAATACATATCCAAGGCAGCGCCCTAAAAGAATTGTGTCTGCTGCCCTTAAAAACAACACTATCCTATTTGATTTTTCAACCCCACCAGATAAAGTAGGATGTTAATCACGTAATGAATTACCGTTCCCAGTACAAAAATAATTGCGGCTTCTTGAAGCGTAGGTGTATAAAAAAAGAGCATTAGTATCATGCAGCCGATCACCGAGTCGGCCTGATCCATAAATAAAAAGAAAAGCCCTACCGGTCCTGGACGGTTTTCTCCCGGACCGATATTGATCCGCCGTTTAATAAAGCTATTGGGCAACTCGAACAAAACATATCCGAATCCCCACAATCCGCCGTAAATCCAGTAGGCCAATGGAAAATCAAACCTGGAGGAATCGAGAACGGAAAGAGCCTTGGCCCAATCAAAATGACTGTTTAGGCGTCCGAAAACCGCCATCCAGAATGCGGTTATAAAAATCATTCCTAAAAAACCCTTCCAGGTTTTATTGTCGCCCAGCACCCGCTTACCGTCTATCCAGAATCGGCCGTAGTCCATGGTCGCTTTAAGCTTGTCGGCAAGAGGCATCTTGACAAAAATCATATTGCATACTCCGCCAAGAATTACCGGCAATAGAAAATATGATAGTTGACCTATGTTGGCCATTTTATACGCCTTTTTATCTCACTTGTATATTTTTCCTACTGTCTCACCATATCTAATCAGTGTCTCAATCCCCTGGCGAGAATATTTAAGAATATCCGGATCAATACAAACAGTGCGTGGTTTAAAAAGAATCACAATAGTGGAGCCGCCGAATTCGAAGTATCCTTTCTCCTGACCACGTTCACATTGACCGCCGTATGGCTGGTGCTGTACAATGACACCAACTGCCATGGCACCCACCTCCACCTGGACCACAGTACCAAAGGCTATGGTTTCTACAAAACACCACTGGCGGTAATTGCCGATCATAATCCCAGGCATCTGTTCTATGGCTAAAGGACTAACAGAATTCAGCCGCCCGTTGATGGTATGTACAGGCCCCTGGACTCCTCGATCAATAAAACCGAAACGATGATAGTCAGAGGGAGCCAGCCTGAACTGCAAGCAGAGCCCATTAATATACGGTGCTGCAACAGTCCTGCTTGCAAGAAACTGCTCAAGGGAATAGTCTGTTCCCTTTACTGATATTACCGTATCATTATTTATTTGCCGGATCAGAAAACGGCTGTCCGCAGGTGCCACCAGCGCATCCATATCGTCGGACACAGGCCGAGTACCCGGCTTCAGTTTCCTGATAAAAAAATCGGTAAAGCTTTTAAAACCGTCTTCCGGTGGAAGAATTTCCTTGCGGTTGATTGAATACTGACTGATAAAAGGTTCGATCTTGCGCCGGCTGAAAGGCGTCTTTTGCAACCATCCATACAGGTTTGATATAATGTGGCGGCTCAGAAAACCGTGAGTCAGATGGCGGCCTGTTACGCTGCCGTAAAAAAAATCCATAAACCGCCGCTTAAAAACAATCTCTTCCTCGATTCGCTGCGTTTTACGATTGTAAAGAAGAATCTTATTTCGATGTGATTTTTTGACCATCTTTCCTTTTAATTGTTCAACTATTCAACTAAATTTTCATATAAACATCCAAAACCTTAACTTACGGCCAACCGAGCTTAAGGCTCTTCCTATCCTGTCACCATCATGATTAGCCGCTCGATTATTAGTCCCAAAAGGGGGAGCAGGAAAAAAACAAATCCCCAAATAAAAAACGGCCTTGCATTACGCTGAATAGGCCGACGGACAAGACGCACAGCCAGCACCATGATCAGGATACAGGTTCCGGCCAGCATGAGACCGAAAAGTAGGCCACCGTAGTTCAAATACCAAAAAACTCCTCCGAAAATAATAGCAGCCAGATAGCCGATCAAACCTGCTATAGCCGCTGTTTTGGAGCCCAAGTGTCTTGAAGGCGTATCGACTCCAGGCAACACCTCATCAAGCCCATGCACACTGTGGGCAAAATCATGACCCACAACGGCTGCCCAGATAAACATAGCGAGCAACCAAAGGGAAAAACTTGCACTTCCCGTCATCATCCACCCGCAATAGAGGGGAATAAACAGAAATACAAGATTGACTAGTAGTGGTAGTACGCTAACCGGCAGTTTCGTTTTAAATAAATAATAAAAAATATAGAAAATTGCCAGGCCCCCAAAACAATAAATGCCAGGCCTCCAATGGTTAAAAAAAACAAGCAACAGCGACCCTGCAAATACAGCACCTTTTATGCGCTTAGCACTGATCTCACCGTGGGATAGGCCTCTTTCGGGGTGCCATTTACGGTCCACAGACAGATCGGACAAATCGTCAGCCATCCGGAGAATAAAAATCAACATTAAAACTCCGATGCAGCCACTTATGGCTTTAACTATATGCAACGGATGGACCAGTGTAAGGGGTGCTACCCACAGAATAGTACCAAGGGGTAAAAGAACCTTTAGCGGGCAGCGTTCTGCTGCAAATTGCTTGATATCGATCCACATGGTGTGCTTAATCGTCCAAAAGGGTTACACTTCCGGCAGTACCGTCAAGTTCAACATTTTGACCATCTGCAATCAAGGTAGTTACACGGTCGATTCCTACCACCGCAGGGATACCGAACTCGCGGGCCACAATAGCTCCATGTGATAAAATGCCGCCCCGCTCGAGAATTAGTCCGCCTGCCATGAAAAACAAAGGGGTCCAACCTGGATCAGCGGCGCGTGTAATCAATATGTCACCTGGATTCATTCGTAGGCTCTGGGCTGGATCCAGAATCACACGGGCAATCCCCTTAGCGTTTCCACCAGCCACGCCGATACCGGTAAGCACCCGATTATTCTTTTGCAATGCCGGTCCTTTGACATGACCCTCAAACCGCATATACTCGCCCCGATCAAGAAAGAAAAACTCCGGTAGTTCGTTTTGCTCACAAGACTTATAGGCTTCTTTTCGGCTTGTAATCATTTGACCAATGAGTTCAGGGAACTGAAACTTGCCGTTCAGCAGTTTTGTGATTTCATCTAGTTGCAGAAAAAATATATCTTCTGCCGCATCTATAGCACCTTTGGCCGCAAGCTGACTGCCCAGGGCCAGGGCAGTCAGTCTTATTTCGCCGAGCAACAGGCTTTGTAGCAGCCTTCCCCGCTCCCTCAGACCCACTGCCTGCCATGACAGCTTAAGAAAATGCCGGAAGATCAACCTCCGCACCGGAGCCAACCGCTTAAGGATACTTTGAGTATACTGCAACCGGTCCCGGCGGTTAACCCTGTATCGCTCACGGGGATCTGCTGCGGAATTGTTAACATATTTTTTTACAAGATCCCAAAACAGATCGTGCCGTTCGTAGAAAGTGGGTGCAACGATCATGCAATCGTTGTAACACCTCCCGCCATAACGTTCCATAAATTCATCCAGTAAGCTTTGCAGTTCTTCGCTAAGTGACTCTTCAAGCTTTTCATAATCCCCCTGCTCAAGCAATATTCGCAATATGTTATTATTCCCAACGGCCTGTGCCGTCTGCCAGATAAGGTCCGAAGACTTAGTGCTGGCTAGATCCAGCCCCTTAAACAGTCGTACGACCTCTTTCTTGGCGTCGGTTTCAAACCAGCGGACGATCAATGCGTTCAGAACACCTGGAAACACCATCACCAGAAAATCTGCCATGCCAGGCGCGGTCCAGTGGCGATCTACAAAGATAAGCATCGATTCAAGGCGTGAGAATAAGCGGTCAGCCGTCAACCGATCGCTGGGAGGTGTGCGCCAGGATCTCCTGTTAGCATAAAACCTGGGCTCAAAAACGTCCATGCGCCGTTCAGCTGTAAGCAACAACTTAAAAAGGCGAGGCCAGAACATTATCTTACGAGAAAGAGCTCGCCACCATGACCTTGTGAAATGCCGGGCTTTCTTTGGTGTGTAATTAAATGGTATTTCCTGACCGATATAATTATTGAGAAATCGGATAAGCCAGCTGCTGAATGGGAAAAACCCCATGATTTCATACCAGTTGTTTAGATTGTAGTAGATCCGTCCCCCCTGGATCCCCATTAGGTTGGAAATGACAACGGCGGCACGGGCAAAATCGCCATCATTCCAGCCGAAATGTCGCAAAATCCCATGGATATATGCCGTATAAAATCCGTCCCCTACCGACCATGCCAGGGGAACCAGAGGGGCAGGAAAATTTTCCGTCAGATTTACATTGGTCCATGCTACAGTCTGATCGGATGTAAACCCGGTAATCGGCCGCGCTTGGAGCAAATGAAAACCTTCCTTATCGATGCCCCACTCCATATCAATGGGATGGTTGAACAACTGTTCTGCGGACCGGGCCAATCTGCAGGCCTCATAAATCCCGGCAGCCAGATTGTCCGGTAGGTCGGAATCAATCACCGGATGATTACGACTGATGTATAGCCTGTCCAGTTCCATATGACCTGATACCAGTTTGTCGCCAAGGCCACGGACCCATTCCACCACAAAATGATCTGCACTTTTGCGCAACGGATCCACGGTAAACAGCACTCCTGCATAACGAGCGTTTATCTGAACCTGGATGATCACTCCCATTGACCATGTGCTTTTATCTGAACTTTTACACCTGTATGCAGAAGGAGCTCGGCCGAACAGTCCGGCCCAGCATAGCAGGATTTTTTCCCGAACCTGGTCAGGCTTTACATTCAAATAGGTATCAAACTGGCCAGCCATGGAGAAATCAAACCCATCCTCTGCCGTGGTAGATGAACGAACCGCAAGAGACACTGTACCCAAGGAATCAATCGCTTCCGACAACTCTTCGGATAGTTCAGACGGCCATTTCCCCTGCTGTAGTGCTTCTAATGCTTGATCGGAATTTGAAAAAGCTGCTGATGACAACTTAATACGATTAAATTTGCAAAAGTAACGTAGAGCGTCGGTAGTGACCACAACCCCTTGCGGGACTGGAAAAGCGGCCCCGACCATGGCGGCTAGACGTGCGGCTTTGCCCCCTGCAAGCATCGAATCCTGGCAGGCAGCAACGTCAAAGGGAATGACAAAGGATAGTTTTTTCTTTAAAACCATGAATGTAGATCTCTATATTTTCAGCTTGAGCAGAAAAACAAGCGGTTAGGCCGCCTGAAAACAGATTCAATATAACAACCCAAATTTCGGTATACCCGATCCATGAAGCTGAAGTTTAACAGGTTGTGCCCGAGCAAATAGAGGTTAAAGCGCACTATGGCCAGGTGAACAGCGTTTAGATGCAGAACGGACATAAATTTATTTCTGTTAATTAAAGCCCCGATATTTTCCTCAAGATATCCCAGATAAATCTCGATGTAACGATCGTATTCTTCCATACTGGTTTCCGGATCGAACAGAAACACCAAAAACTCAATCAAATCGTGCTGGGGGTTTTGTATAAAAGCCAGTTCCCAGTCGTAAATCACCGGTCGCAATCCGTCTTTTTCAGGACGAAAGCAGATATTCCTGGGATTGAAATCATTATGAGTCAATGTAACGGGAAACTGCTGCATTGCCTTTATCGCCGGCACGAGATCATCCAGTATATCTTTATAGATCGAATTTAGCCCGGAGGGAATCAGCTCCGAATACCTAAAAGCGTTAAAGGCGGTCAGTTCCCGAAGCAGATCTGAAGCCTTTTCCATTGCCTCGGCATCCAAAGCGGTAAGGTGCATTTCAGGCTCAATATCCCGAATACGATTCCAGTAGATCGCATGGATGGCAGCCAGAGACTTGAGTACAGACCTGATGTGTTCTGGCCGCCAGGCGGACGGATCATCGACTGTGTCCAGATGTGAGTAACTAGACAGATCTTCCATTAAAACAGCATAAATTCTTCGTTCATGATCGCAACATGTGCCAAAAACCTGGGGCATATGCTTCCGTAAGTCTTCATGTGCACTTGAGTAAATTCCGATTTCCCTCAGATTGCTGCCATCCAGATTAAAAATATGGGAATGTGCCTCGTATAGCCCGCTCAGGGTATCTTCACCCGTAAGCCGGGCTACTTTTGCGCCAACTTCTAAAAGTTCCCTGTCTGTGGGTTTGAGCTTGATTACCGCTGATAAGTCTTGTGCTCCTTTCCGACCATTAATGCTCAATTCAAAACGGTGCAACCCACGCGGATCTTTGGAATTTTTCCGAATTAATTCGGAAATAATGCCACCACAAATGGTTTGCTTTCTTTCAGCTGAAACCACATCAAGATCTCTGTCGAACAGCATGGCACTAAAAAAATCTTTATTTATTTCGGACCAGGCTAACCGGTTATCCGGTCGATTTCGGCCTAGCTGTTCGTGAGAGTGTACGAATTCGTTGGCCACGATGGCCGCACCGGTGGAAAGATCAAGTGCCACACAGGTCGCGGCAATAACCTCGGCAAGCCTAAAAACATGGCCGCTGCCTAAACAGCCCATAAGTTCAAGACATTCACTTTGGGTTGGCAACTGGGTACCTCCGCCAACCGTGCCGATAACCAGGGACGGCAAATATGCAGAACAGATGAGGTCTTCAGATTCCTGACGGGCTTTAAAATAGCCTGCGGCAGATTCGTGTACGCAGGCGATATCCTGGCCTGTGGCTGTAAAAATACCGGCCACAGCATTGGCAAAATTTATATTCGAACCGATCATACCAACCTGTAAGCTGCCCACTTCGCCGGCATGCCAGCCACGTACGAACTGTGCCGGAGTAACCCGCAGACGCCGTTTTAGCAGGGCACCCGGAATACGGCAGGTAGCGGTCACAGCAATGCCACGACCATGTATAAAATTTTGATAATTTGCCTTTTTATCACCGGACATGTTCCCTTCGATCATATGATTGGAATATCCGATGGCTGGATCCCTCCTGATCTGCTGTCGGATCCAACGGCAGGCCATCCAGGTGCAAGCCGAAGACATGTTTTGTCCAGCTGCATCCCCGGTTGAATAATAGAATTGTAAATGGACGGTATTATCGAATACAAAGGGAACGATCTGTTGCAACTGGGCCACGGACGACACGTTTTCTGCCTTGGTCCTGATTTCGTCCTGATGTTCTACGATCCAGTGTTCAAGGTTAATTGCACCGTCCATGTCTTGACAGAAAAAAACAGGTGCCCGCAACATACGCTGGCGTGACACGTACACGTGGATTCCGCCTGCAAGATTGCATACCTGCGCTCCCCGGGACATGGAACTGACCAGCGCGCCTTCGCTTGTTGCCACCGGTACTGGAATATAGCCCTGAGTATACACCCCTTTGACAAGTATGGGCCCAACAAGACCCACCGGGATCTGAACCGCACCGATATAATTTTCGATATTGCCTGCAAGGGATTCGTGCTTAAACAGGTTCTGGGGTAAAAATTCGAGCCGGGCTTTGGACGCCTTGCGGCCCCAATCAAGACGGCTGGCAACGGCTGCATCCGAATAGTGATGTTTTCGGTTAAAATATGGAATTTTTGAGGGATCAAAAAGATTATCGCTTTCGGAAGGATCGGTGCCCTCGATTCGGGCCATTAACTGCTGCAAATCACCTAAAGATGATGGGTCAACTGCTTGCAGATCAATCTGGTAATATCCTTTTCGGGGCTGAACCTTTACCACCTTTAGTCCACATAGAGTCAGCTCTTTGCTGTTTTTGGCTATCTTAAGCCGGCCCAGCCTAACTCCTGCCGCAAACGCTGGTGCATGATGGATGACTACTTGCAGCCCATCAGACCAGTAGTTGGCAATCCGTCCCTTATATGCCCTTTCTTTGGCCATGAATTCGATCAAGGGCCCTCTGCCATTATGATAGAACTTACGCGACATCATTTTAACCAAATTTTAATAAAAACAATACTTCCCTTTCGTAGCAAGGGGGTATAAAGGGGTCAAATCTCCGATTGACCTTTGTAAATCATATTGTTTATTCTATCAAACCGTTTTCGAAATTTCCGGTCTTTTTCCAGCCTGGTTTTTA
>MAXL01000165.1 GCA_001751005.1 Desulfobacterales bacterium S5133MH16 | reverse complement strand
TATTTGTCGGAAGTGGGACTTTAGTCCCACACAGCCACTGCATCCCACAAAAGGCGGGACTAAAGTCCCACTTCCGTTTCACATAATGAAGATGCCAAAAAGTACAATTTATTTTTTGCCGAGCGCTTAGTATTTACCAACCTGGAATTCACATAGAGTCAAGATTAAATAATAACAGGAACCCCCGGAGTCCTTTTATGAATAAAATCGACACCGCACCACCTGTACAGCAGGTTTCTCAGGCGTATTTAATGCCTGAAAAAAGTGTGATTATTGAGAAGGTTTTACCCTATTCACATTCAATGTTCTGTGAAAAAAATAAAGAGGTTGTACTTCAGGGATTAGAATCCAGGTCATTATATTTTATAAAAAAGGGGGCTATTGAGGTCTCCTACACTTCTGACGGCACAAAGGTTACAGTGGCCCTTATAGGCGCAGGGAATTTTTTTGGGGAAATCGGCTTTATTGATAAAGTCTCACGGGTTCGTGACATACGGGCAGTCGAAAATGCAGAAATTCGAATTTTTAACCATAACACCATGGAAAAACTTCTCAATGAAGACCCGGTACTTTATGGTAATTTTTTAACACTTATTACGCGGTCCATCTGTGAAAAATTCCGCCGTATTCTGGAAGAGAGTGAGCCACTCATAAGCTATGCGGCATCACTGTCCACAGGAGGCCACGGTTATACGGAATCAAGACCTCTGCCCATAAATTTTTTTCAGACGTCTGACGGAAAGACCGTCAATAAAGTGGTGGAAAAATCAAAGGCTCAATTTTTTGATCTTTCTCATATGCTGCAGCAGGATTCTTTTCCTGATATACGTGAAGATCTACGTGAAAAAGGTCACAACATCTTGAATTCATTAAATAACAATCTAGAGGAATTCAATGACGGCATCAGCAATTCCAAGGACAAGGATATGATGTGGGGATATGTCTTTAAGGAGATTTTTCCCTACTTTATGCGCAGCCGTTTTGCTGAAAGGGCATACTATAAGCCAAAAGGCTATGCCGGCGATTTCTTAATGATAGAAATGATTTATCGGAATAAGCCCGAGGGAGACGGCAAGCTCGGAACCATTATTGATGAGTGGTGTTTGAATTCCAGATCAGCAATGGCCATACGTGGAAGGCGTAAACTGCTGAGCAGGGAGATTGGCGGCTTAACTGAAAAAAAGCTTAAAGATGGAAATCCTATTCAGATCATGAACCTTGCCTGCGGCTCCAACCGGGAACTCTTCGATTTTTTATCCAAATGCGAATATAGCGACAGAATAGAGGCCCTTTGTGTGGATATTGACTCAGAGGCCCTGAAATATACTGACAAACGCGTAAATGTCTTTCCTCATAATGCCGCACTTACGCTTATGACCGAAAATCTTGTTAAATGGTCTCTCGGTAAAGTAAGCCATAATATCGGTATGCAGGATATCATTTACTCGTCCGGCTTAATGGACTATCTGGATAACCGGCTTTTCCTGGCCTTTATCAACAGATGTTATGATCATCTCAAACCGGACGGCGTGCTGATGGTTGGAAACTTTGCGCCCACAAATCCGAACAGGGTTGTTATGGACCATATCTTATACTGGCAGTTGATACATAGGGATAAAAAAGTTCTTGAGGATCTCTTATTCCAAAGCCGTTTCGGCGGTAATATTGAGATATTGGCCGAAGAACAAGAGATAAACCTTTTTATAAAAGCAACAAAATAAGGGCCTGAGACATTCAGCCATGAACGTATGCAGGCCAAAGGCCTGAAAAATATTCAGCGGGGCACCTGTGAACGCTTACATGCGGAGGAATCTTCTATATATGGGGGCACCTGAACGGTTACGAAATATTTGTTTATGAATACCATTAAAAAACAACATTTAAAAAAATTTGCCAAAGATACAGAGAAATTATTTCACAACAGAGTGTACGCCATACTCTGGATCGGCATAATACTCATCCCTCTTTTTGCCATACTTGATTTTGTGGTGGTAAGAGAGCACTTCCAATTGTTCCTTATTTACAGGGTGTTATGTTCCCTGTGTTTTATAATACTCCTTTTGCTCAATCATCATAAGCTTGGCCGGGGACATCCCTTTGAGATCGCTATTACCGGTTTTATTCTGGCAGGCCTTACCATATCCATGATGATTCTTAAAACGGGAGGGTACAGCTCCTTTTATTATGCAGGCATTGTTTTGGTGCTGGTTACTTATTCCACTATACTTCCCTTAAGTGCAAGCCAGGCAAGAATGTCAGGCATGATTCTTTTCATTGTTTTTACTATGCCAATCCTTCTGGCCGGCACTCCTGTCTTTGACACTCTGATGATTTTTTTCAGCAACTGTTTTTTCTTTTTGTCCTTTTGGGTAATTAGTATTGTGCAGTGCCATGAAGAGACCAAGGCAAGAATTCGTGAGTTTAACCTGAGGATGGAACTCGACTCTCATGCTGAAAAATTATCATTTTATGCAAACCACTTGGAAGATGAGGTTGATAAACGCGCCAAGGAGCTTGAGAAGTCTGAAATCCGCTATCGCGAGCTATATGAAAATATTGTTGATATTGTTATTCTGGTTGATGATAATGAC
>MAXL01000164.1 GCA_001751005.1 Desulfobacterales bacterium S5133MH16 | reverse complement strand
TTTTACGCGAGCCCTAAGGATAAACCTTAAAGGCCGTTAAGCCGGTATGCTAAAAAAGTTTTCATTCTTATTTAGCATAATACCATCTATACTATAACGGAAACCGCTTTTCAATTGTTTTATCTAATATTTTCAGAAAATTATCTGTATACAATTCCTTATATTTATCACCGTAACTTCGAATATTACATATCATTCGCACAATTGAATCTCACGACCGGTAAGCCTCAAATCAGAACCATTTACAATCTCGGCAATCATGCAAACAATGCGCTTCATACCTTTTGCCGTGAGCGACCACCATGCATCCATGATATCGAAATGACCCGATCCGGGTGAAACAAGTTCGACCCTGTCTGCATCTACTTCTAAATTTTTTAAAGCCACTTCCATATTAAAATTTTTTGATAAATTTTCTTTCCCTACAACATAAATAATTGCCCCTGTCTTCATTTTTGTCTCCTTTTGACACAATTTCTGTGTGTCTTAAAAGCCCGGGAGCAAATAAAAATCCCCGGACCGAAAAAAAATCGATCCGGGGATTTCCCTTTTTATCCTCAAGATCCTCTGGCTACCCCAGTCCGCGGAGGTAACACCATGAAACCTTTGCAAAATAGCACTTTTCAAAGGTCTCAAAATCTTGTTCAGGCAGGTCTTCTGACTCCCCCACAACTTTAGCGGCCTTCCCACCCCGTACCTATCGGGCAGTGACATAAAAATGCTAAAATGTTACTCTTCTCTGTTGAAAAAAGTATGGGATTACAGCGGCGGGCCCGTCCCCGATTTTCACGGAGTTCCCTTTTAGTCTCAAAAAAACCATTGAAGATTTTTCAAAGTTTTTTAAACGAGCACCTGAGCAATGCAATATTTTCTAAACAAAACAGGTTCGAAAGTCAACGATAAATTCTTCTAACACAAGTTGATTTTTTGTCGATACACAAATAATCTTGACAATCGAGTACAGCTATATCATGTAAACAGAAAAATTTGCTCAACTTTATGGTGCATTCAAATGCTTGATAGGGAAACCGGTTAGATTCCGGTACGGACCCACCGCTGTATTCGGAGACGAAATCTGTAAAAACCACTGTTTCGTAACAAAACGAAATGGGAAGGTGCAGAAAGTAGAACGATCCGTAAGTCAGAAGACCTGCCATAAAGTCTCGTAAAAAGTATAAAAGCCACTTTTTACGAAACGTTTTAAGTTTTAGGTATTAAGTTTTAAGTCCTTGTTAAAACAGATAATATCATTAACATAAATCATATAACTTAACACCTAAAACCTGATGAATTCGACTTTTACAAATTCATCAATATAGGGGAGATGGTAAATCCTCAAGCGTATAACGCTTGGGGATTTTTGTTTTTGAGCAAGCCCTGAGTAACCGGAAGATTAATTAAACGGAGGTAATAAACAATGAGAAACGGCAGTATTTCATTAAAAGAAATCATAAAAGGTATTAAGCCGGCGGATGAAGAATGGATTGAAAAAGCAAAAGAGAGAACATCACAGCTTTTAATGCCCACTCGTGCGCTTGGGAGGCTCCATGACATTTCAGAGAAAATATGCGGTATCTGTAAAACTTTAAAACCTTCCATAAGTCGCAAAGCGTTTTTGGTTATGGCAGGAGACCATGGTGTCGTAGAAGAAGGGGTCAGCGCATATCCTCAGGAAGTAACAGGTGAAATGATCAAAACATTCTTAAATGGCGGTGCCGGCATTAACGTTCTGGCAGGTCTGGTTAATGCAGAGGTTTTTGTAGTGGATATGGGCATAATCCCAGATCTTGATCATGTTTCACTAAATGGGGAAGATCATCTTTATATTCAAAAAGTAGCCAGGGGTACTGCTAACCTGTCTAGAGGGCCCGCAATGACCCGTGAGGAAGCAATAAAATCGATACTGACAGGGTTTCAGCTTGCCACCAATCTCTTTAGTAAAGGAATAGATATGCTTGGCACGGGTGATATGGGAATCGGAAATACAACGCCTTCTGCTGCCATCGGGACAGTATTCACAGAAACTGCCCTTGAAGAAATGGTTGGACGGGGAACAGGTGTTGATGACCAGGGTCTTTTAAAAAAACAGAAAGCAATCCAAAAAGGAATTGATGTAAACCGTCCCGATATAAAAGATGGTCTTGATGTTCTATCAAAAATAGGAGGATTTGAGATCGGCGGAATTGCCGGGTGTATTCTGTCCGGTGCATATCATGGTCGCCCTGTGGTAATTGATGGTTTTATTTCAACAGCCGGGGCTCTTGTTGCTCATTCACTTTGTCCTTTTGTAACAGATTATCTTTTTGCCGGGCACTGCTCTGAAGAAACGGGTCATCGTTCCATGTTGAGATTTCTGGATCTTGAACCTGTTCTCGACCTTGGCATGCGCCTTGGTGAGGGTAGCGGCGGTGCGCTGGCAATGGGAATCATTGAGGGAGCAATAAAGATTTTTACCGACATGCTTACTTTTGATCAGGCCGGAGTTTCCAACAAGTCGTAATGTTTTTACAATTTAATCTTGACCCTTTTTATAATGTTAATTACTCTCAATGAAGATCTCGTTAGTTTCTTAATTATGAAATTCATGCTTTTTATGGCAAGAAATATATAAAAAACACATAGCGAAAGATTTATAATTATGGAAAATATGAAAATCACCGAACCCCATGGTGACTCTCTTGTAAATCTACTTGTCGATAAAGATCGACAAAATATTCTTAAAGATGTCGCCTTTAATTTGTCTGACATTACTCTTAACGACCGTCAGCTTTGCGACCTTGAGCTTTTGGCAACCGGCGCTTTTTCACCGTTAAA
>MAXL01000163.1 GCA_001751005.1 Desulfobacterales bacterium S5133MH16 | reverse complement strand
GGGTTGCGGGACGTCCGAAAAAAAGTAAATAACTATCACAAACATCAATCAGTAAAGGGTTTAGCGTTACTTCCTTTTCTTTTTTAATTGCTATATAGCTGGCAAAATGCTTTTGAGTACCCTGTGCTAAGCCTGCGGCTATAATGAAAATAATTAGTGGGGTCAGGGCTTGCTTAGGAATGCGAGACACTCCTTGATATATTGATATGTTAATTTTTTCCTGTTAAGGAAAAGGCCAGAAAAAAACAAATCCGAACAGCTTATTCCTGCAAAAAAAAACAAACGCCTGTTCTTGCTTTTAGTCCTTGGAAATCCTGAAACACATTCTGTTGAAGCTGGTATGTTTTTTTCCTTTGAAGGCAATAAAAAGAATAGGTTTCGGGGGCAGGCACTTTTTATTGCCAATACATATCTAAACTGACACTTTAAATATGTATTGACAATTCAGATAAATTATATTACTCATTTATCTATGAGATATATTCACCGACAAATTGAATCAGTCATTAAGCCCCTTTTAGATTCTTTTTCAAGCCTCGCAATTACAGGTCCAAGACAGTCAGGGAAATCCACCCTTCTGACACAAACACTCAAGGATTACCAGTATGTAACACTGGATGATCCGATTACCAGAGAAAGAGCCGTTGATGATCCCAGACTTTTCTTTTCAAGCCTCAAAGATAAAGCGATCATCGACGAAATTCAGAACGCACCTGAATTATTATCATATGCAAAAATGATAATCGATGAGAATCGAGACAAAAAAGGATTATATATTTTCACCGGTTCCCAGCAATTTCATATGATCAAAAATCTTGGAGATTCTCTTGCCGGAAGAATTGCATTGCTGGACCTTATGCCCTTTTCGATGGCCGAAATAAAAACTTTCAAGGACTTGGGAACAACCGAAGAATACTTTGTTCAGGCCTGCCTTACAGGATCGTACCCTGAATTGGTTACAAATAAAAAAATGGATGTCACCACCTGGTATGGATCTTATATTCAGACTTATCTGGAACGTGATATCCGAAGCATATATAATATCGGGAGTTTAAGAGATTTTCAGCGTTTCATGCAGCTCTTGGCTGCCCGTTGCTCCCAGACACTTAAATTGTCTGAATTCGCGGTCGACCTGGGAATCAGCGTACCCACGGTGAAAAAGTGGATATCAATATTGGAAGCCTGTCGTATCATCTATCTTTTGCATCCATATTACAATAATCTGGGAAAACGAATCACCAAATCCCCAAAAATATATTTTCTCGACTGCGGTTTGGTGTGTTACCTAACCGGATTAAAAGACATGGGTCATCTGATAAAAGGCCCTATGGCAGGAGCACTTTTTGAAAATTACTGTATCCAGGAAACACTCAAAATATATTTTAATAACGGGAAACAACCTCAGTTATATTATCTTCGAACAAACAACAATCTTGAAATCGATCTTCTGATCGAAAAGTCCTTTCAGAAGGTTATTCCGGTGGAATTTAAATTGAATAAAACTCCCAATTCAAGAATGGCAGCCAACATAAACCGTTTTAAAAAAGTATTCTCAAAGTTTGATATAGATCAAGGATGGCTGGTATCACTCTCTGAGCAAACTTTTCCGCTAAACAGGCAGACGGTGGCTATCAATTTTACTGACTATGTTCAAAAACTGAGTGATCTTATCATTTCCTGGTGATGCCAAAAAAAACGAATAAGAGTTGGGTACGTCCATTAAGTTGTTCAGCCTTGGGTACGCTCATGAATTTATAAGTTGGGTCGCGGGACATTCCTTGATATTTGGAGTCAAAATGCCCTTTTCATCCCCTCCCTGATATAGAAGGAAAACGACATATGAACATTGCAAAAAACTTGGAGGTATCCGCGTTATACTTCCCAAACAGACCTGCGATAAGCGAAGATTTATCCGAGACCAGTTATGCTCAATTAAACAAACGGGCCAATCGAGTAGCGACGGCGTTGATAAGGAAAGGGATTAAACCCGGCGACCGCGTTGCGCTATGTGCGCCCAATTCCGGGGACTGGTTGGCCTTTTATTTTGGAGTCATTAAGGCCGGCGCCGTGGCCGTGACGCTATCCAGCCAACTGAATAAAAATGAATTGCAACTCCTTATCTACCATGCAAGACCTGAATTTATCTTCACTTTTGATGAAAAATTGGACGATCTCTTTAAACTGAAAAATGACGAATGTCTGAAAAAAATCATCAGCCCGGAAGGAGACATGACATTCAGCCAGTTGTTGGAAGGAGGATCAGAAAATTTCACGGCCATTGATATGGAACGAACCGACACAGCCTCAATCCTGTATACCGGCGGTACGACCGGCATTCCGAAAGGGGTTATGCTCAGCCATGAAAACATAAACGCAGCTATTCATGCCGTCATTTTTCTTGAGCGTTCCAATGAAAACGACAGGTCTTTATGCTTTCTACCTTTTAATCATGTATTCGGCCAGATGCATATTATGAATGCGACCATACTTAGCTGCGGTTGCCTGGAGTTAATGCCCGGTTTTGATATGGACCGGGTGTTGGATTGCATGAGAACAGGGCGGATCACCAAATTTTTTGCTGTTCCAACGATATTTGTCCGTTTACTGAATCTGGAGAGACTCGAAAAAAAACTGGGAAGGGTTCGATATTGCTTCTCAGCCGCAGCCAGCCTAGCCGCCGATGTTGTCCACCAATGGAAAGAAATGACCGGTCTGCCGATACACGAGGGTTACGGTATGACCGAAGCCGCCCCAACAGTCGCCTATAATCATTATTATAGACACGTCATCGGATCGGTGGGAACCGAAGTGCCTGGTGTTGAAATTCAAATCAGGGACCAAAATGGGGTCCAGATGGAACAGGGCCAGGAGGGTGAAATTTGCGTACGTGGACCAAATATAATGAAGGGATATCTAAATAACCCTGAAGAGACGCAAGCAGCCTTTTGGGAAAGAGGATGGTTCCGTTCCGGGGACATTGGGATTATTGATGAAGATGGCTACTTATATATCATCGACCGTCTGAAAGATATGATTATCACCGGCGGAGAAAACGTCTATTCCCTGGAAGTGGAAGAGGCCCTTTACACCTATCCTGACGTCCAGGAGTGTGCTGTGATCGGTGCCCCTGATAAAGAATGGGGTGAACGAGTGATGGCTTTTATTATTCC
>MAXL01000162.1 GCA_001751005.1 Desulfobacterales bacterium S5133MH16 | reverse complement strand
GCAAATTTTGTAATCATGAGGCGTACTTATCGTACGTTGAATGATTACGAAATGCAGCACAACGCAGAAGTTGGACTTTTTACGAGACCGTCAAGTTTGCAACGTTCTGGAATAGATTGACACGCAAATTTGCCGGTGTTATTATGATAAATAATTCACTATAAAAAACTGAAAAGCGGATGTCTGTTGCAATCTTTAGAACCTGCAACAGATAGTCTTTTAATCCGATTATTTTTAAAAGGGTTGCCGTGACTAAAATCATTCAACTTGACGACAA
Organism: Desulfobacterales bacterium S5133MH16; assembly: GCA_001751005.1. Lineage (GTDB taxonomy): Bacteria > Desulfobacterota > Desulfobacteria > Desulfobacterales > UBA11574 > S5133MH16. The sequence goes on along the minus strand of MAXL01000162.1, from coordinate 5,659 downwards.
ACTACAGCATACCAAAGAAAAAAAAGCTGAAATAATCAGAAAGCGAAAGATTTTGGCGGTTCAAAAGATTTTTCAGTGCACCCAGTGCATTTTCAAATGTGAAAAATGTGGTACGCAGATCGGCCATGATCAAAAAAGCAAGGTAGGACCTGCCGGCGATCTGAAGGTTCCCTACCGATTTTGCGAAAGCTGCTCTGAAGAATATGCCGATTACATCGAACGGCTGCAAGGCAAGGTTAATCCTGAATGTTACTGGCACAATCAGGACTGGATTGAAGTCTGGAATAAATGGGTAGATTATCAAAGTGTTATTGATCGTTATTTAAAATCAAAAGAGTTTAGGCGGCTTTTGAATGAACTCAGAGAAACGAGGCCCAAAAATTAGGAGGATTGTATGTTTGGAATCGGAATGCCGGAACTTATTATAATACTTGTTATCATTCTGATTATTTTTGGCGCCGGCAAGCTTCCGGAAATAGGGGCGGGCATGGGTAAAGCCATAAGAAATTTCAAAGGCGCTACCTCAGAACCTGAAAAAAAAGAGCCTGACAAGATTGAAGAAAACAAAGAATCGTAACAAAACCCCCTGTTGATACCCCTTTGATGCAGAACAAAGGGGTCTTCATTCTTGACAGTTCTAAAAGTCAAGACAACGAGGCAGGTCTTAATTCTTCACACTCAAAGGATTGTGTTTTAAGAGTACGATATCTCAAATTCGTACATTCTTTACAAATGACTAACTTTCGGCAGCTGACATATTCTGTCAAGAATGAAGACCCCTCGTTCTTCCGATTATTAGAACTCCCGGATGATAAAAACAGAGCATAACATTGCTCTTTAGGCGGACGCGTAAAACCGCGCCGCTGAAGCGCAGTGTTAACAAGATTCCCAATGGTGTTCTCTGTCCAATGAACCCTCATTTGGTCAATCCAAATCTTTTGCGTACTTCCTTGACCTCAACCGTTCGGCCTTCGTCGCTGTCTTTTAGGCCCGCTTCGTTGGCCTAACGAACATAGATTTGGCACATTAAATCATCCCATGTCGCTTTATTCGGCAAGTTATCTAACAGCCGATAGGCTTCTTGTTTTATGTTTTACCCGCGTGCTTATACTGCGGAAATCCTTAATCGTAGATTTAATGCGAAGCATTATTTAACAGGGGAACTCATTTGATTTTTTGACATAAAAACACAAGAAATCAGCGTTTAATGACTAAAAAGGGATATCATCATCCTGTTTGTCCGGAAGTGACGGCCCCGAGGATTCCGGAGTCTGTGAAGGTTCGGGGGGTCTGTATGTATCGGCATCACCTTTTGTACCCAGCATTTTCATATCGGATGCAATAATCTCAGTAGTATATCTTGTAACCCCATCCTTTTCCCATGATCTCGTCTGAATTCGACCTTCAATGTAAACCTGTTTGCCCTTTGAAAGGTATTCACCGCATATTTCACCAAGTTTACGCCAGGCAACAATACGATGCCATTCTGTACGTTCTTGCATTTCTCCTGTATTTTTATCTTTCCATCTCTCAGATGTGGCTATGGTGAAATTGGCAACGGCAGTTCCATCTGGTGTATAACGAACTTCAGGATCTCTTCCAAGATTGCCGATCAGGATTACTTTGTTGATTCCTGCCATATTGTACCTCCATTTTTTTGAGACCTTTGATTAAGCGGTTATAAAATAAAATTTCTGTTTGATAGATATAAACAACTGTTTATAATGTCAAGATAATCCGGTGCCGGAAAATATTGCCGGATCATCGATTATAAAATAGCCCGGATAGTTGATGTGATAATCGTATTAAACAGATATTCTCATTGACAGTAAGATTTAAGTATATAATATCAGATCGGAAAATTTACAGTAAAAAATCCGGATCTGTCTGAAAGGAGAAGCATGATACATTTAAAGTCGGTTGATCTTAAAAAAGAAAAAGTGGCATCATTGGTTATTCCTGTTTGCGAGGATAAAACTGTTTTTGATGACGAAATTATAATGTCCCTTATAAGAAAAGCAAAGAAGTTTAAGGAGTTCAAGGGTGATAAAAATGATGAGGTTACCTTTTACGACCTGGCCGAGGTTAAAGCTGAGAGGGTGTTTTTTATAGGGCTTGGAAAACTTGAAAAAATCGACAAGGAGGCGATGCGTGCCGCGACCGGCAAAGCAGTAAAGGCATTAATCAAGAAAAAACTTTCGAATGTTTTGATAGCTGTTCCTGTGGCAAAAAAAATCAATATGGAAATGACGTCTCTGCTTGAGGCAATGCTGGAAGGCGCTTATTTGGGGAATCATATTTTTGATAAATACAAAAAAGAAAAAAAGCATACCCCGGTTAAAAAAATCGATTTTCTTGTCAAACCTGATGAAATTAGAAAGTACAGCCGGTTGTCGTCACGAGTTCACACTATTTGCCAGGGGACTATTCTTGCAAGAGAGTGGGTCAGTACGCCGTCTAACGACAAAAGACCCGAACGTTTTGCCAGGTCTATTGTTACGCTGGCCAAAAAAGAGAATCTCAAGGTAACCGTGTTGGGTGAAAAGGAGTTGAAACAGAAAAAATTCGGCGCAATAATGGCAGTTGCGGCCGGGAGCCGGAGCAAGCCCAGAATGGTAATTCTGGAACATAATCCAAAGGGGTCTAAAAAAGCAGTTGCACTGGTGGGAAAAGGTGTAACGTTCGACTCGGGCGGTATCAACCTGAAGCCTTCGGCAGGTATGGAAGAAATGAAGTCGGATATGTCCGGTGCGGCTGCAGTTGCCGCCACACTGATCACCACAGCAAAGCTTAAATCCGGATTCAGAGTTATCGGCATCCTTCCTATTGTAGAAAATATGCCGTCAGGAAATGCTTCCCGCCCGGGAGACATTATCAAAAGCTATGATGGAAAAACCGTGGAAATAGGGAATACCGATGCCGAGGGCAGACTGATATTGATTGATGCCATCTCTTATGGAATTAAGAAATATAAACCCCAGACCCTCATTGACATGGCCACGCTGACCGGGGCCTGTGTTGTGGCTCTGGGCGAAAAGATCGCCGGAACTTTTTCTTTTGATGATAAATTGGCAGAAGACATTATTTTGTCCGGCCAGAAGACCCATGAAGGCTGTTGGCGTCTGCCTTTGACTGAAGAGTATAAAGAACTTTTTAAAAGCGATTTTGCTGATCTGAATAATGTGGGCAGCACCCGTTATGGTGGCGCGATCACCGCTGCGCTGTTCCTCTCGGAATTTGTTAAAGATACCCGCTGGGCCCATATCGATATTGCAGGTCCGGCTTACGCCAAAAAGGAATCTGCATACTGCGGTGCCGGCGGCACAGGCTTTGGGGTCCGACTGCTTTGTGATTTACTGGATAAGTTGTGATGATGCAAAATTCAGATTAACCCTAAGTTCCATCACGACTGATCTTTTATCAATGCGTTCGCGATTTCGATGTCATAGGCCTGTTTGGGTTTAAAATCCCCTCCTTTATGCATATCCGTGGCTTGCAATATGGCGTCGTAGGATAACCATCCGTGCTCCTTCCAGAGCTTTGGATCGTCTTGATTCCATAGCCGGAATTCAATGATATCCGCTTGTTTCCGCACATACATGCGAACCCGTTTGTTTTGAGGAAAAGGATAATAATAAAGGCCTCTTTTATCTTTCATGAATTGTTCTCCAGCTCTATAAATTTATCACCTTGTATTTGTAATAGATAAAGTTTTTTATGGGCATTGCCGGTATTATCAAAGGAAGTTGTCCCTGTTACCCCCTGAAAGTCTTGAAGGTTCATTATTTCATTTTTTATTTCACTTCTGGATTGAATATCATTTCGGCTGACCAGGTCAAACAATATCATCGCTGTATCATAAGCCACCGCTTCAATAAATCCGGGTTTTTCATCGAAAGTTTCCTCAAACATTTCCACAAAATCCTTTACTTTTTGTGAATTACTTCCGGCAAAAAAACCATCGACCATTATAGCACCCTGAATAAATTGTTTCGCCATTTCGATTAGGCGGTCGGAATGCCACAGGTTGGTTCCGAAAAGATGCACACCCACAACATCGTAAAAAGCAAGCTGGGGTACTAGGAGTCCTGATGTGGTCGGGCCGTCAGGAATAAAGACGGCTTCAAAATCAAGAGCAGGTTCGGAATCTGAATTTTCAGTTTCTTCTTCGGGTTGTTCAGGAAGCTTGGTTTGGGTTTCCGCAAGTTTTTTTATGGGTTCGGCGAAATCTGTTTGGTCATGGTGATAGGGTTCAGCCCTGATAACTTCTCCTCCATAAGCCTCAACTTCATCCTGGAACAGACCCATAAAGGTCGTACCATATTTGTCATCAGGATAAAGAATGGCGAAACGATTTATTTCGAGAACTTGGATCGCATACGATACTATTGCCTGTACCTGCATTTCAGGGGTAATGAAATTCCTGAAAACATAGTCTCCCAGCGTTGCAATATTTTCTTTCTGGCCCAGAGTAATTATTGGTATCCTTTTTTCCTGGGCTTCCAACGCCGCGGCCTCATGAGTCGTTACAGGTCCGAGAATAGCCCCAACCCGTTCTTCGGACAATTCATTTACAGCCAGAACAGCTTTTTCAGGATCAGATTCTGAATCTTTTACAATCAATTTTATTAAAGAACGACTGTTCTGGGAATTAAACTGATCCAAGGCCATTTCAATACACTTCAATATTTTGTTGCCGTAACTTGTGTAAGGGCCGCTTAGCGGGAGTAAACATCCTAAGATATTATGTTTAAAGGTAAATTTTTCATTGATATCTTGGATTAATTTTTTTGCCGATTGCACATTTTCGTTTTCCGGAAATCTTTTGATAAACTCTGATAACAGGATAACCGTATCCTCATATTTTTTCCACTCCGCTTTGCTAAGTCCCGTCCGGTAAATGAGATCCTCTACAGGCAGTTCATCTTTACGGCGTATAAAAAGGGAAATTATAATTGCCGGATCAACCTCCTTGGCGGCAGATTCTATTTTAAAGATTATCTTTTCTTTTTCATGCTTTTTGGTTTTTGTATATGCCATAAGATAATAATTTAAGGCTTTGGCCGAAGAACCCATGGCCATATACGAATCACCGACAAGAGTGTATGTTCTGAGAATGTGAACCCTAAAAAAACTCTCTTCCAGGACGTGGGCTGCATGGCTGATTACTTGGTTGTATTTACCCTGGTTATAGAAGGTTACAAGAATTTCAACTCTGGCATCCGAAACAACAGGGCTGGAAGGATATTTAGCAATCAGGAGGTTATAGACTATATAGGATTTATCATATTCCCCTAACGCTGTATGGATCAATCCTTTTTTCATTAAAGCTTGGGCGGCCCGGTACCCATCAGGAAAACGTGCAAGATATTTGTCATAAATTTCAAGGGAATTACCATATTCTTTTCGTTGAAACATCTTTTCAGCCCTTGAAAAAAAATCGTCTCCCGGATGAAATTCTACAGGTTCGGGCAGGTGCATGGGTCTGGGTCCGCATGCCCAGAAAAAAGAAGAGATAAACAATATTAGAGTGATATAGATAGGCTTCATAAGAATAAGATTTCAAGTTGCACAGGATACTGATCTCGACGGTTTCGAAATCGGAAATTGTATAGCTCATTTTATTTTGACATGCAAACTTATTTGTTTTATACTAAAT
>MAXL01000161.1 GCA_001751005.1 Desulfobacterales bacterium S5133MH16 | reverse complement strand
CGAAATATGCCTGCACACATTTTCAGGCCCAAATTGGTTCTCTCCAGTTTTCCAATCATTCCCCTGAACCAACGGCTTTTCCGACTCGTTCTCTAAGGGAAGTGCCTCTACTTTCATCCTACCGGCCTGAGATATATTATCTTCAATACGATCCGGTTCTTCAACTGCCATTCCAAAACAATATAGTGCAAGCTCAAGACCCGGATTTGATTCAAGCGCCTCTTTTATTTTATGGATATTCTCTTTGTTCTCATTCAACTTATACAACAGACCCCACAATTCTTTCTTCACGAGATGTTTAATAGTCCATGACCGCAATGAACCACGGATGCAGCTTGCAGGAATGCTGTAACATGGAAGGATTCGCCTGTCCTTGATATGAATTCCAAAATGAGCATCAGAGACTTGTACTTCATCACCGTTTGTAGTTGTCGACCTGTTCCAGCCAAAAGACATGTTGCAGTTTCTTGTCTTTTTTTCTCCATCTGTTGGATTTAAAGCGGACGATGAATTGCTTTTAATACACAACGGCGTTTCAAGTCTGAGTTTCCATTTTGTTACAAGAACTGCGTTTACACCATCGCTAAAAAGGCTCTGTTTGATCATCGCACATCTCCCACACCTTTTAACAACGCTTTTCTAAAGCATTCTATGGACTTTTTTTTCTCAGACTCATCAAGTCTTTTTAGACTGAAATATCCTGAATGCCGGTTGCAAACCGCCTCTTTTATCCAATTGCTGATATTGTCTTTTTTGAGACAGTATAGTTCAGTTAACTCGAAACTGAATCGTCCAAATCCCCTTCCGCTCATGGCCCCGAGGGTTAACGGCCAAATTGCTGAATTAAAGGCTTCAAGACCGAATATGAGCATGCCTATCTCAATTTCGCTAAGATTCTGACCGCATATATTGACGGCAAAGGTTACGCATGGAGGCACAATCTCAAAGCTATAAAGATTTTTGTCAATAACGGTATTGGTTTCAGGATTGATGGCAACGGACTGGTCCACATAAGTAAACCGTTCAGAGTTCCAGTAGGGAGGAGATTCTGGATCACTGATGTTATCATCTATTGGATACTCAGAGGACGCGCATTCTCCGTCCCAGACCTCTATTTTACCTTCGGCAAATGACGTTCCGAAAAGCCTTTCCAGAACACTTGCATTTTCTCTCATAAAAGCTATCTGGTCTTTTTGTTTTTTTTCTTTGAGATCAGAAGTATCATAATCATGATCATTTGCCAGTAGTTCAGCGCTCTGTATCTTTTGATTACCGTTAATAGTCGATAAAACATTCAGTAAATAGCCACGTAATGCGCCTTTTAAACTGCTGCCTGGTATGACCGGATGTTCGCAGTAGTCGGTGGCTATAGCGGAAATTTGTATTGGCTTTTCCGTCTTTGGGTTATTAAGCCCTTTTCTTTCCACCACAAAACCGCTGCCAAGATGAAACGGGCTTGTGGTAGTCAGTTTTCCTTCAAGCCGATACCGGTTAACAAAATGGTCACCTTTGAGCATAACAGAATCAGTCATTGCAACCTCCTGGATGGGGCTTTGGGGCTTGTTCCCAATGGCAGGGTAAATTCATTATAATTTCGCCAAAACCGTTTTCCGGTGTAAATGGACATTTTTGCCAGTCAAGCTTCCTGTCAGATGGCCTGCCATAACGCTTAAAAGCCCAGTCAGGAATGGGAACTCCACGATGCTGCCAGGTTTTGCCGAGTTTTTCCGCTTTTGTTTGATTCTTTATTTTCAACACAAAAACACTTCCTGCACGGGTCAAAAAGAATGGGTAATACTTTCCATTTATCCTGAAGCGTCTTCCGAGATAACCACCTTTTAGTTTTTGAGCGGCAAAAAAACGTTTCAACTCAAAAGCACCGCCTGAGATATCGTTCCAAAATTCTTTATATGCTTCAAATAAGGAATCTTTGTCTTCTCCTTTCAATACCCATGGATCAAGAATCAAAGCATCACTTTGAAGAGTCAATACTGTGATTTTATCCTGGCTGATGTCAAATTCGCGGACAGCCAAAAGCCAGTGGCCTGATGACACACGGGCTGTTTTTATACGGCTATCCCGTTTCCCTATGTAATCAAACCAGTTATGAACTACAAAACAAATTTCATCCGACAACTTCTTACGCTCATTTTCATCCAGATTATCGGGCAGATAAATATTACTTAACCAAGTTATCTCTTTGTTCTGATCATCTACAGGACAGATATATTCAAAAGTATAAAGTTTTTCCTCTTCGGCTTTTCGAGTTACAGTCTCAATAGCCGTACGTGTTCTTGCCAGAGTTTTTGGATGCGCCCATCCATAGGCGAAATCCACATCTGAAGCATCCTTCCAGTCAATCGCAAATGCGGGCGCTTTGTCATTAATCAATCGCGGTTTTTCAGAAAGGGCGATATCATGCAAGCCATTGGCTTTAACAAGTGAAATGGGTGGTTTTACAGGGCGGACCAAGGACTGCCGCGAAGGAAAGGCGTGAGTTATCCTCAACTGTTCAAAATGCCTCGCTATGTTAGATATACCTGCTTCAGTTGCGCCGGGAGTTGACTCGTTAAGCTCTTGATTGCCATTCAGATTAAGTCTGCGCCGGATACATTGTGCAAGAGCGCCTTTAATCACAGTTCCTGTAAGTATTTTTTCACTCTTTAGATAATTGTCTTTGATTCTCACACCGCCGATCATCAAAGGATCAAGCATGGTTATGGCAAGTCCGATGGTATCTGCCGGGCTGCTGATTATGTCTGTCCTGCTTTCTTTCCTGTTAAAATGCTCAGACGTCACCTCCACAAGCCTGCCGTATCCAACGCCTTTTTCCGCTCCAAGAGCCGTTATCCACTTCAAACCGGTTAGTATGTGCTCTTTTACCCTTTCCCCTTCAGTCTGGTCCGCGGCAGGAAAAGCTATTTCACCACTCCATTTTGTTATTTTTCCACTAAGATGCGGAGCTTCTGCCGTAATCAGCGCGCCTTCGGCGGCGGTGCCGGAGGTTTTTTCAATACGAATACGATGGGTTTG
>MAXL01000160.1 GCA_001751005.1 Desulfobacterales bacterium S5133MH16 | reverse complement strand
ACGTACGATAAGTACGCCTCATGATTACAAAATTTGCACGCCTTGAATTTGAACTTTTTACGAAACCGTCTAAATCGGACTTTTTACGAGTTCATCATAATTCGAATTAATAAAAATGCCTAAAATTATGGCATAAACAAGGGGCCATTAAAAGGCTTGTGATTTTGCCGGGTTGAAGAAATTCCGAGATGTTTAATTATCTTCCGGCTCGGCCCACACAATCTCATTTTTGTTAATAATAACAACCTTTCCGGACGTGCCCCTGTGTTCCGCGTCGGCCAAAACGAAATACTGATCCGGTGATTTCCTGAAAAAATCTGATACTCTCGGAAAATCGCCAATATTCAATTTGCCGGTAATCGTTGTTCCATCCTTAATCTTAACCACAACGGAACGAAAATTTTTTACCCAGGTGTCAGCTATCGGTTCCATAAATCAATCTCCATTTTACAGTTTTTTTAAATAGTGTTCATGAAAATGTACTATTTTTGCTAAATTTATCAAGAATCTGTTTTGCTTTTGGCGTCAGATATAAACGAAGTTTGTTTTCCTTGTTTAATTTTTGCTCAACCAAACCTTTGGCCATCACGGAAGAAAGCATTTCATTGACCGGCTCTTTTTCAAGTTCCGGATCTTTCAGCAGACCGACCAGGCTTTGATGGACACGGTTTCCAGACGCCATTACCTGCAAAATCTTTAATTCACTTTCCGAAATTCCGGTCCGGCCAAGCCGGCCCTTTGAAACTTTCCGGCCGCCGATTTTTACATCATGGTCTGTTTCGACCGGATCGGCGTTACCATGGTCTCTGGTTATACTGCCGGTTGCTTGGAACCGCTTATTAAAAACATTTTCTTTTAATCTGCAAGAGAACAAGGCAAATAACAGGCAGATACCATTGAAGATGAATAGATTGACCGGTTTTTTGTGCGCAACAGTGAGTAAATTACTGGAGATCATGTTCAAAAAGAGCGGAACGGTTAACGCTGAAACAATTCCCAACAGGCAATCGCCAATCACGGCTTTCCAGACGGGCGGTTTGTGATATTCCGATAGAAAAAAATTCACCAAACCGCCCAGTATTCCTGATATTATCATGATGCCGAGGATAAGGAACATGAAGCCGCCGGAAAAAGTCGCGAATTCCAGGATATTTTTTGCTGCCTGATTATCCATTTATATTTTCCAAAAAGGCAATTTTTTTTAAGAAATTAAAAATTTACCCAAAGTTCAAGGGCCCTTTTTTGTGCGTTCGGGAATTTGGAACTCAAGTTTATGATTTTAATATTGTTGTTTTTGATACTCGTAAAAGGGGTGATAAATTCGGTTAAATGCTTTTGTAAAAGAAGCGCCCCCTCTTTATCTTCATCATGGAAATAACGAATGTCTTGATTATGATAATTAACCTTTTGAATCCCCGCTACTCTGAGACCGTTATGGGTCAAAAAAGCAGAAAGTCTTTCCATCAATTTTTTATTTTCTTTATTCGTATAATGCACATATACTATATAGATTCCGGGTTGAATTATGTCCTGTGGCGCACTTGTTTTTTTTCCCACAACATCCGTTGATACTGACATCTTGTTATCTGTCTGTTTTTTTTCATTCAACCCATGGGTCGTATGAGCTAACCGTGAAATTTTTGAATTTATCTGCTTCAACTCGGAAAGGGTTTCCTGGCTTTTTTCCAGAAGAGTTTGTGTGGTTTCCGTGATCTTATCCGTATTCTTCCCTGTCAGACTGATAATTGCAAGGGTGAGGCAACTGCCGATCAACAATCCGGCGACCACTCCCAGCCAAGTGTATCGCTTCCGGAGAGACAATGCCACCGATTTTGTTAACGTGTTAACCAGAAGTTTTAGTTCCTGGACCGATATTTCAACATTTGATAAGTTGTTGTTCATCTCAGTCACTTTTTATTTCTATTTTTTTTGTATCAGAAAAAGATCAATATATCTGGGGTCAAAATCTTTGCTTGATACTTTACCGTATTCGCTTTGGATCTCGCCAAAAAGATTTTCCAGAGTATGCCCCAGTTTTCGGGAAATTTCGTAATTGGCGAAACCTGTCCGGTCTGAAAGCCAGCTCAAAAACGATTCTTTCATTGACCGTCTTATTTTGTACGGCTTTTTTTTGTCTGTCCAGAGATCATCAAACAGGCGCTTGAACTCATCAAGACTTAACGGTTCAATTTCCCCTGACAGGCCGAGGTAATCTCTTGCCCAGAGGGTCAGTATAAATTTTTTATAGGTCAGAAAACGGTCTGTAACCGGTTCAGGATTTATTGCCATTAAAGAAAAGAGATCGTCAAAAAGGATAATTTCAGTCAATACATTATCCGTAGCCCGTATGTCTTCCATGGACATAAATTCCCTGTAGAGCACCCCTGTTTTAAAGTTGTCAAAAAACAGCGGTTTTTTAATCAACAGCCCCCCCAGTACCCCCAGCCATTCTTCGCCCCAGAAGCCCAGCAGCAAGCCTTGTTTTTTAAACCAGCTTTTTTCCTGCCATT
>MAXL01000159.1 GCA_001751005.1 Desulfobacterales bacterium S5133MH16 | reverse complement strand
GTGGGGATATACGTCGAAGACAGTCGCTTCATTCATATCTCCACGAAAAAGGGTGTGATGTTATCGAGCCTGGAAGATCCTTATTGGTCGAAAAAATATTGGACAGCCATCCGCGTTTCCCGTTAAGGATAAATGCAATCACCCTCATTTCCGAAGCGCACTTGGGGCAGGTGAGCGGATCGACTTCCCCGGATCAAGTCCGGGACAGGCTCCAAGGAAATACCGCCGCAGGATTTTGGGGATGCTCAATACCACATGCCGATGCGGAACGGCCTTGACCACCTCCCGGCACAACCATTCACCAAATTTTTAGGTAAAGTGTGCATGACACCCAAATCCTAAAGCAAAACCTATGCCGAACTAAACAAGCTTGTTCTAAATACCATATGTTGGATAAAGATAATGGACCGGTCACTATTGAACCCGTGTGTTTCAATTTGGGAGGTAAATCTTTAAGTTTGGGGGAAATCCATAAATGGCTGGATAATTTTGCCGGCAAGCCGGGAATAGAAATGAAACATAGGAAATTTCGTCATCATGAATCCGGCATTCAACAAGCTTTTAAGCTTTTCGGTGGCAAGGCTGATATGGTGGCAAAACAGCACATAATTTCAGATCTAAAAAAAGAGGGATATTATCCCTTCATTGTTGTGATGCAGATAACCATAAAACCCACTCCGGCTGATGTTATTCCACAACCCAGACCGTGCACATGCGCGCATGGTTGACAATCTTACTTGAGATGCTGCCAAAGAGAAACTCCTCACTCCGTGAAAGTCCCTGTCTTCCGAGCACGATGGTGCTGTATGCAGTTTCATCACGTTCCGACAGTATACACTGCGCCATAGAGGGGCAGTAGCGGACAGTTGAACGGATTGATACATCTTCCGAGGCAAACCCTTTCTTGATCAACAGTTGCTGATAATCCTTCAGCATGGCATCGACTTTTTGCCCGTATTGAGTGAACCATTTTTCTTTCTCGTTAGATGTAGGGAAGTAGTCTTCTTCCGGTTCAGGTAGCACGTGCAGGATAGTAACCTTGAAGCCAATCAATCCTCCCAAAAGCTGTCCAACGTATGAAACAGCCCTGCGTGCGTTATGCGATTCATCCACGGCAATTAAAATATTTTTATTAAAAATTTTTTCCTCATTTTCAGCTTTTGTACCGCTTTTGCCCATGTGTCCCTCCATATTTTTCGGGTTAGTGCTAAAAATTTCGCCGGAACACGGTGATGATCAAATACCCGATACTTGTTTAAACTCTTCCAAATCGTACAGCAATTGGGCTGTGTTTTCATAAAACCAGTTGGCTCCTTTTGAAAAATGCAACAACACCCGATTGAGCGATTTTGGAATATAAGGATATATTTTTTTCAAATTAGCCACCCGATTATGAAAAACGATGTTTAAATCTTCATCTCTCAGTGCGTCGAGATATGGGTTACTCTGCTTTTTTAAATCAAACAACAGCACATCCCCTTTACCAGCAAGAAACATCAGAATGTTTCCCAACCCGAAAAGGTCATAGCTGTAAATGTTTTCCCGATGCCGATAGTTAAAATCGAAATCAATCCAGCGATACCGATTTTCTTCCCGGTCAATAAAGATATGATCCCGTCTGATGTCGCCGTGTTTTTCGCCGTTGTTGTGCAGAAACTCGATTGCTCGGATGCAATCCATAAAATGATCAAGTATGTCAGGAAACAGTTCCTTGAAGTAATTATGGTGATCCAAATTCAAGCCTTCTATAAATTTAGAAAGCGGTGGGCCATGGATAAGATCAATAACGCGCACAATGTTTCCTTTTTCATCGTTTACGGCAAATCCCTGCATAAAGTTTTTATGACCAGTGACCAGATCTAAAATTCGTGCCTCTTTTTTCGGGCTACGAAAACATTCGAATTCAATGCCACCAACATGAGACATAAAGCTTTCATAAAAAACGAGTTTAATAATTTTAGGAATCCCTTTTTGCAAATCGATGGCTCGCTTTACCCAAAATTTAACATCATCATCAATTCCGAACCTCCCTTCTTTGGCATTGTGACGAACGAGATAGGGTTTGCCCCCTAGAACAACCACATCACCATATTCCACGCGGAAGAAATCCGTGGTGTCGGTATGAATTCGAAAACGATTGGTTGCCCGGGAAGGCACAAGCCATCGGGAAGCCATTTGCTGTATTTTTTCTTGAGATATGATAGCTGTCATTTTACCCACACGTCATCAGTTCTGAACAGCCATATTTAGAAAATTTCTAAATCGCTTTGAGCCGTTTTGCCAAATTAAAGACTGGAAAAGAAATTACTTTGCAGGCGTAAAGCAACTGAAGAGCCATTTCTATATAAACTCTGCTCTTTAACCCTGTGATTATTTGCAGTGTCGCAAGCTCTATTCCCTTTCCTCTTTACAGCTATCCGGATTTTTTGAGTTTGTAAGGATTGATTAAGAGTACAGGAACGGGTGATTTCTTAACCACGTTTTCCGCCACGCTCCCAAAAATCACGTGCTCCAGCCCTTTTCTGCCATGTGTCCCCATAATTAATAGATCTATATTTTCGGATTCAATGATTTCTAGAATTTCATTGACAGCGTCTCCTGAAACGACACTCTTTTGAAAATTAGGACAGCTTTGCAGCTGTTTTTCACAAATTATGTCCATGGCCTTCTTGGCACTATCAATGGCTTCTTTCTGAAATTCATCCATAGAAGGATGGGGGACATAAAGCTTACCCCATTTATTAAGATCCTGTACCACATGAAGTAAGTAAATTGTGCTGTTGTATTTCTCAGAAATCGATAACACATAAGGCAGAATCTTTGACGAATTTTCTGTTAAATCCAATGGAAAGAGAATCTTTTTTATTTCGATCATAGTC
>MAXL01000158.1 GCA_001751005.1 Desulfobacterales bacterium S5133MH16 | reverse complement strand
TTTGATCAAAATTGAATCTGATATAACGGTTCTATGTTTTTTCGGCACGGTTTTCTCGGATCCCTTGGCGTCTTTGGGTCTTGGCAAGATAGATATTATTTTTTTATAAGTGACGAGATCTCTTTAGTTTGTTGTATAAATTGGAATCGACTGCTTGTACAATTTCAAACCGAGTTTCTATAATATCGCCACCTATTATAGCAAATAACGGTTGGCATTCATATTGCTATGCAGCTAATAGCAGTGCCAATTTATCCGGCAAATCCTGCTGTTGAATAATTTTTCTCATCTCAGGGCTGATCCTTTCATATTTCTTTTGCTCCATCTTTAATTTTTCTGCCACCATGTAACTATCAATTTTCTCAAAACGCTCTTCTAACGTGTCACAGCCGTCAAGAATGATTTGCATATAATCAGGATTGTCGAGATTCTTTACTAAAGGTGTGTCGGCCAATATAGATTTGAGCGTTTTGTTTAAAGATATCGTGCCGCTTTTCTTCCGGTTTCTGCGTTTTAAATCCCGGAAAAACCGTTCCAGAATATTATTTGTGCGCTGGGGCTGGATCGTGATTTGACCGTTTGGGGAATCTACGATTATTGGATCGGCAAAAAGTTTATCCCAATATTTATCAATCTGTGCGATCATCTTTTCATAAGATTTTTTTTGACAAAGTTTCTCATCGGTCATTACTTCTTCACGGAATATCTTTACTTTTTCCGCAATACTCTTAATATCTGCTTCTTGCCCATCATCGTTAAGGCCCTTTTTACTATCAGAAACAGTTATGGATAAAGCCTTGCGCAATTTTTTAAAGATTTTTACCTTCTTTTCCATTTGCGCTACAGCCCTTTTCAACTGCGGGTCTTCAACGATCTTCGTGAGCGGTCTCCAAAGACTGAAAAACCGTTTGTCGAATTGCACCTTTCCCGCTGTATCTACCAAACCATGCAAAACCCTTAACCTTTGATAAAAAATCATATGTGGACAATCAAAAGGAAACCCGTATCCTTCCAATTGCCCTGATGTATCAAGCGCCCAATGAATCATTGCATATGACGAAATAGCGGGCATATTGTTTAAAAACGAGGTGTCAATCCGGCCCTTATCAATGCCTTCCAATAATCGGCGGACCGCCTGCGTATCGTCACCGACGAGCTTTTCTAATGCTTTTGTCTTTCTTCGAAGCAAGCCGCGAATCTTATGTTTTTGCAATCGGATCCTGATCTTTGCATATTCGTTTCCATACAAGTCCTTCCCGATATCCCGCAAAAAATGAAAATGACAAATGAAGTCGGGAATATCTTTAAACACGGCCTTGACGGCCGATAAAATGCCTCGCCCCATATCATGGACCAAAGCAACCGGATCTCCGTATTGCTGTTTTATCTTTGCAAGAAACGGTATAAGCAGTTCCGCCTTTTCCGAGGGAAGTTTTATATTATCCAATACGATCTTAGCAATGCCGTCCATACCGGTAAAAAGATGGGGACTGTCACCTTCACAGGTGCCATCTATATGCAGTATATAACCCCCTTTAAGCGACATGAATTGTTTTAATCGTTGCCGGCTCTGGTAGTGTGCTATGGCAAGGTATGCGATAAATTTTTTGCCCAGAAAACCGATCTCACGCTGGGATATTGACACATTTTTATGAGCCAACTGTTCTATTATCTGCTGTTCGCTATGGCTGTGTACAAAAAGGCCGTAGCCCACGTAAACCAGAACATCATAGCCATACGTACACCGGTATGGTGTCAGCGCACGGAGCTGCCGGCTGTGATATACAGTGCCATCGGATGAATCCATTAAAATCGTTTCCTTGGCACAAAATGGCCCAATATCCAAGGTTACAACGGTTTTTTTGCGACTCTTGAGTACTTTTAGCTCACCTTGATGACAACCGATGCCCTGAGGGTAAAAGTAAATTGTTGGTTTGTCTTGAAACATACTCCCTGAGCGAAGCCCCCTGGTTATTTGGTCAATATAGCCTGTCAGGCACTTTACAGTTTTGTATCCGGAGTTTTTTTTAACAAATCATGGAATTGTAAAAACCTTCTAATTATAGCAGAATCAACCCATTTGCCCCGAGGTGCAGCTTTAACTGCAAGCTGCTCAATGTCAATGCCCGGATGCTTTATCATCTGTATTAAAATCTCAACGGCTTGAGCATCGGTTAGCCATTCAGTGGTTTTCTGACGGCCGAAAGCTCTCTTCTGTCGTTGATAATTATAAGGGATGTCCGAAAAATAAATAAATCGGCCCTGATGTTTTTCTCTTTTTATGCCGGCTACATTTTTAATCTGTGAAAAAAAAGAACTGCTTGACGGAATCTCGAGGATCTTTGCAATATCAACAGCGCTAAGACCTACCTGCGATCGTCTGATAAGCTCGATGGTTGTCTGTTTAAGGTTGCCATACTTTGAAAAAAGAACTGTTTGATACTTCCACAGCCCGTTTTCATCAAACACAGGAATCTGAGGCAGTGTATAGTAGCGCCCGTTTTTGTTAATACTGGTGTGGGTCTTCCACTTTTTTAACCGTCTTCTCACTGTAATCACAGAGCATTTGAAAAGTTGCACCAGTTGTTCGATTGTAATTATTTTTCGCTGCCTGAATTTTTTGAGAACACCTTTTTCATCCATAACC
>MAXL01000157.1 GCA_001751005.1 Desulfobacterales bacterium S5133MH16 | reverse complement strand
AAGGGTCTTGTTTTGTCCTGTCCAGAGGATTTGAGCTATATATACCTCTGCAAGATAGCCCCTGTAATCATAAATGCGACGCTTTATAGTCTGATACTGAGTTCTTAAATCGTTTTGCACCACAGCACGATCATGGCCCTCCACCTCAATCCTGCCCCATACCTTCAAGAACTCAAGCAGGATCGGATCATCTATTTTCCTGAACCAGCCTCCAAGTTCCATGTACTGGAGAAGATCGCCCCTGGAAAGTTTTACCAGCACATCCCGGATGGTCTCCATCGGCACAATCTTTCCTTCACGATCAGCAAGTTCTTTCTGAATTCTATCAAGATCAAGCCGGTCTCCTTCTTCCAGGGCAGAAAGATAAAGCACCCACTTGGTAATTCCGTATTCATTGATCCGCTCTATCCACTTGCTTACCTGGTCATTCAGTTCAGCCCATATAAAACCGGAAGAAAGATCAACCGCCAGGATTTCATTTAATATTTCTTCGCTAACAATCGGTTTCCGCTGTTCTGCCGCCTGCTGGATTACCGCTGTAATATAAAATGGATTTCCTCCGCAGCGGTCCGCTACTACGGGCAGCATCTTTTCCTCTATGTGAATTTTATGATAGCGGGAAGCATTGAACGCCAACTGCGCGCCCCAATAGTTCGTCATCGGTTCAATCGGATGGCTGCGGAACCGCCCAAAAAGAGATCCCCGACCAAGTATCTCTCTTGCCAGGATGCTCATGGCAGAGCCCGTGACAAAATGGGGACATGTGGGAGATTCGACTGCTTCCTGCATAAAACCGACTATGCTGAAATTGTATTGAGGAAGACGGGTGTTCTGGAATTCGTCTAAAAACATTATGATCGTACTTTCATCCCAGTCAGAAACTCGCCGCGGTAGTGTAACGGCCTCATCTTCAGGTATTGTGACCTTCTTCTTCTGAAGAGACTCGATGAACTTTAGAGCGCCTGACAAGCCTTCCGGCACATCAAGACGCAACCTGATCAATTCAGAAAGATCGTCAAGATCAAGCTTTTTTGTGGAAAGAATTTGGGGTTCTCTCAATCGAAAAGCTGCATACCACCGAAGGAAATTCTCCACATATCCAATGGCAAACTCCCACCGGTCAAGCGGCTCATCTTTGAAGCTGTAATAAACCGGAATAACTGCATCCGGATCCCGATGATCCTGCTCAAAAAAGAGACGATTTACTACGCGCTTAAATATTTCGGTTTTCCCCATGCGCCGCTGACCCAAAAGGACCGTGGACATGGTTCTTCGGCCTACAGCGTCAATAGCCGCATTATAAAGATATTCCAGCTCTTCCTCGCGGTCAGTGTAGACCTCTTTGGGTACCAGCGGTCGGATGGCCCATCTGTAGTCTTTCGGCTTCGCAGAAAGATCGCTTTTCTCTGCTTTCATTTCACCTTGCCTTTTGAGAAAACCTTTTGGGAGAAGGAGCTTTTCATTATGAAGAATGTCACATTATTAAAGTTTCTTTATATCATGTCCTAATTTTACCGGACCTATAGACTTTCACAACCAATATACATGACTGAGCGCCTTGGCGAATTAATAGAACAGGCTCTAAGAATTAGCTATGATCTGATGGGCTAATCCGGATAATCCGTTATGCCGAAGTCCGCGGCAAATGCTTCTAAGGTAATGCCGGTTCCACCTGCAGCATAGGTGGCCAAGTCAGAGCCGTCCACATCGAAGTCTTTGTCGAAATCGCCTTTGCAGACATTTCCCGGCATTACCTCTTTTGCTATCCTGTTGCCAGCGGCGTCATACGTGAACTCAATTACCGAACCGTCTGAGCATTCGGCCATGATCAGACGGTGCAGATTGTCGTACGTATATGTAAGACTACCCGCTGATACCAGATTTACCGAGATAAGAAAAGATGTGACTATTGGTAAAAACAGATAAAACCACCTGCGAAGAGTCAGACATCGCTTTGCCATGTTTGTTCCCCCATATTCTTCCATCATTTATTTGCCAGTCCTTCAAAATATCAACATAAGAGCCTCATGACGAATGCTTTTTTGTGCCATAAGAAGAAAAGTTAAAAGATTATGACTGAAGTTTCTGCCTGTGCATTTGCGCTACAAATAAAGACGCCGAGCAAGATAAAGGCCATTAGCATTCTATTTTTTCGCATTTTTTGCTCCGATTTCATATAGATTACTACGAAAACCCCTAATTTTAACCTTTTCTCCACCAAACTGTAATAGTTGGGTTTCGCACCTCACCCCAATCTTCTCAGCTGTTTATCCCCCAGTCGGCATGCCAAAGAAGATTATTCCAAATAGGACCGTTTTTTAGGCAGAAAATAGATGTCGATCTTTTTTTTGGTGACTTTTCCGCTCTCTTCTTCAACCAACACTTCCAGCGAAACATTCACTCGGGCTTTAACCATTTCCTCTTTCGGACGATCAATGGGTTCGCCACTAATACTACAGACATAAAACGGTTTGTTTGCCGGATATAGCTCCCAATTCGATATCAATTCGCTAATAATTTGCTTCCCATACTTGAGTTTCGTATTATTAACAGATACTGTAAGTGTTTTGATTGAGACCACTGGAGTATTTGTTTTAGAGAAGAATACAGCCAGCAGCTTGTATGTTGTTTGAGCCGAATCCGCATAATGAATGCGTGGGTGGACAATGACTCCTCCTACCGTATATTTTTTCAGCAAATCTGCATCCATCTCTGTCGGAAGCATAGCATCTGGAAATTCAGGATTTTCCAAGACTATCATCGAATACAACCGACATCCAGTGAATATAACAAACACGAAAAACATCAGACTTACCGTGAGAATCATCTTCATCGCTATTTCTCCTTACTTGCAGGGATTGCTTTCGCCATCTACTGGTCATCGACGCATAGCTTGGGGCCACAATGGAGCAGCTACTCCTTTATGTAGGGCTCTTTCATCCCCTACGCTATGCCGGTTTATCCCGGCGCTTTCTATACGTCCAACTTCTTTCCCCGTCTTTTTCTCAACCTACGGAACTACAAATAGCCGAGATGATCTATTAAATTTTCCAACAATAACCCCTTTTCATTTGGTTCATCATCTTCATCGAGACCTGTTTCAACCAACTCATTTGCTATTGCTTCTCTCATATCCTCCCTTTGTTCAAAGTTAAGTGGAACTTGCCCGAGCGAAGCTAACACTGGCAATAGTGAAGGGTAACGTTGAAATAGAATTTTCCTTAAGAGATTTAGCTCTTCAATGCTCAATGGGTTAGATATTCTTTTTTCTGTCATGGTTTAATTCGCCATCCTAACTTTGTCCTTGCCCAGGTTGTTATCACTTTACCCGAACGGTTAAGAATAACTGTTGCATTCTCTCCTACATACTTCACAGCCCCTTTTGCTAGTTTAACTATCTTGGTTGGGTTTCTAACAGCATCAAGTATTGCTCGAGTTGAGACACCAACGCCATCACGTGATATAGCTTGATTCAAGCCATGCCTTGTATATCCCCTTATAGCAGTCGCTGGAACTATCCCCTCTCCAGTAGGCCCTCCTAATAGGATGTCACCTGCAATTAACACTACAGAGGCCGCATCAATAGCAAAATCCCATCCCGAGTAACCGGAGTCTTCTTTACAACTATCCGGTTGAGCACTTCCGGTTTATAGATGACATCGGCTTTTATATTAGCAGGTTATCATATATTGGCCCGTTTTGTAAAAGAACCTGTT
>MAXL01000156.1 GCA_001751005.1 Desulfobacterales bacterium S5133MH16 | reverse complement strand
TTAGCGAAGGCAACAGCCGTTTCTATTGTCTTATTATCAAATGTTTCTTTAAATTCGACTGTTTTAGATTCGCCCTTTTTTATTAGTTTTACTATCCCTGGTTGATCCATTACGCTTTTATCCCTTTGTCTCTTCTCTATTCTTTGCAACCTTTTTCAGCACACAGAATGATACCAATCGACGGAGTATCGTCCGGGGCCTTTTCCTTGTCGTTTAGCAAATTAGACCATTTCTCCAACAAGTTGTTGGAGAAATGGTCTCAATCCGTATCATTCAACTGCAAACGCCTTTCTCAAAAATCTATCCAAAACATCCGTCTTTGTTTCACCATCCTGCTCCGGCCGCAGATTAAACTTATTCAGCCTCAAGAAGCGGTAGCCGTAGCTTTCAATCTCTATACATCTCCGATTTCCTCCGGCTGGATACAATGATAATCAAGTGTCTGGCGACGGTTGCTGTGGTTAAAGCACACCATAAATCGTGGTAAGTAAACTCCAAAAGTTACCCGTTTGTGATAGCCCCATGTCTTACGAAGCGTATGGCTTCCATAGTTGCCCTTCAGATTAATCTCACTACACCATGTCTTTACAAAACTTATGCACCAATGCAAGGTTAACACATCCCTTCGCTGGCTCTGGAATAGGTATTCATCATTGTGATATGTCTTTGACGCCAGCAAGTCCCGGATAGCCTTGATACAGTTTTTATTCATTGTTATTCGCCGGACCTTGCCGGTTTCTTTTCCTTGATCTCGACCGTATCCCCAGCCTTCAAATCTTTCACTTGTCCGACTTTGAGCCGTAACAGGTCTGATGCCCGTAAGTTCGTGTTGATGCCGATGATAAACAGCGCCAAATCTCTGGGTGCTTGCCTGCCAGCAACTTTTTGATGTCCTTGACCTTATTTAATCGGGTCAACTTTGATCTGTGAACCTTTTTTCGGGTGGTTCGGATTGCCAGTGTTTTTCTTTTGCTCAAGCGGAGAGGCCATCGGCGTTAAAGGGCATGTTATGGCAAATGTTCCAGATCTTCCAGATCCTTATATCTGCCAGCGGCATGTTTATTCTTTTTGAGGTCTTGGAGTGAAATAAAGTTTATCGAAATCCCGTCAATTTCAATGACCTCTCGATTAGAGTAACATTCATTGAAAGATACCCCGGACGCGCTTGTTATAACTTCAAGTCGAACGGGTGGTACACCCACTCGAATTACTTTGTTTTTTTCTAAAAATAGGCCTTCTGAAATCGTTTCATCAGGCATACCAAAATCACGAAAGGCTGAAACAACCTTTTTGGAATTTGATTCACTTATTTCAATCCAAATGTCCATATCACCGGTTGCTCGTGGATAGCCATGGTAACCTACCGCGTAACCTCCAACCAGCAGATACCTAACATTATGTGAGTTCAGAAGTTTCAAAAAATCTTTGAAGTCTGGATGTAGCTCGATCTTGGCCATAAATCATCCTTCTGTTTATTTCGATAGCTTCAATTCGTTCAAGTGGACTTTTTGAAATCCAATATTTCTTTTCTTCTTCGATATCATCTAAGGAAGTAACATTTACAATTTGTTTATTAAGACTCGGAAGTTGAACCATATCCTCCATCCTCCAAACTCTTGTTTTACATAGTGGTTGCCTTAAAAAATTTTGGGTGAAAGGTCTGGTTTCTGTGGATATGAGCTTTGAAATGGCAGCGTAAACATAGTGAGTGAGGATCAGTGTTTCGGCTGCAAGCTGCTGGCAATAACCTTGACCTCTCGTAAACACCTGTACTCTCAAAAATCATATACAGCTTTTTACATAAACTGTCAAGATTATTGTAGAAATATCACAATGTGCGAACGGCCCTTACAACTCATTCTCATATACATCTCCGATTTCCTCCGGCTGGATACAATGATAATCAAGTGACTGGCGACGGTTGCTGTGGTTAAAGCATGCCATAAGCCTTGGCAGATCAACACCAATTGTCATAAATCTTTTTGGGGAATGAAAAGCAAACCTTTTATATGTTCATTTTTTTACTATGTTCATTAATTATGAACATAATATCTTTTTGAACAAAAGGGGCTTATGAAAATGCGAAATCGACTGAAAAAAATAATTGAAGATGCGTTAAGACGGATCTCCGGGACATAAAATTATAAGTTTCTGTCTTAACCTTTAGATTTATTTGGTAAATATGATCTCATCTCCATTGTATTAATTTGAAAACATCCCCTTTATCCGGTTTTATCCTGAACATAACTCATCCAGACATCCCCGCTTCCGGTCTAAATGCCGGGGTTCAGGGTTCTATTGTTTTAATTAACCGCCCCGGTTAAATAGGTTTCACCCCGATGAAATTGAGAAATGCCCCAGTTAAACAGGCCCCGCGTTTAACGAGGTAAACATTTTATAGGGCAAGGATTTAACAGGGCAGGTAGATTTACCCGGTGGAATCCACACAGGGGTTCGCAAAGCGATATTCCACTGGGTGAACACAGATTGAACAGATTGTTTAATTAGCCACAGACCCACGCGGACATTGCTCACACCCGTTCATTGCGCTCACTCGAGGCGCAGAGAGCACAGAGCAAAGCGCGTAGCGCATAGCCTATGACTCTTTGCACTCTGCGCTTACCGCTTAGCGTATCTCAACACCCTGTTCTGTGAAAACCATGGGTTTATGTCTTAATCCCATCTTGTCACGATTGGAGGTGCCAAATTGGCATCTCCAATTATCCAATTCTTTTTTTGTAAGTTCAAACATGAAATCATCT
>MAXL01000155.1 GCA_001751005.1 Desulfobacterales bacterium S5133MH16 | reverse complement strand
TCCGCCCTGGTGAAATACATTTCATTGTCGCTATTGCGAATTTCACAGGGTAAACAGATTGCCCCTGTGAAATCCCCTGTCGGGTCTGCGTAGCAGAATTTCACAGGGCAGGCGCAGATTACCCCAGTACCATCTACCGGAGCTACCCCGGTACCATTTTCCGAAGCTACAGGGCAGGCGGGGCAGGCGCAGATTAAATAACGATGAAGGATGAAAAAATATAAATGCAGATAATATATTCACGGCATATTGAAAAGAGACTCCGATTAAGGCAAATAGAATATGATTTGCCAAAAAGAATTATTGAACAGGCTGAAGAAAACTATTATGATAATGAGACAGGACACCGTATAGCCACGATGAAAACCGAAATTAACAATAAGATTAAAGAAGTAATGGTGGCATATACTGTTGAAGGAGAAAGACTTAAACTTTTAACAATACATCCCTTGAAAAAGGGACAAAAGGAAAATAGAATCAAGAGTGGAAGATGGAGGAAAATATAATGAAAGATTTCAAAGTCATATATGATGAAGAGGAAGATATACTTTATATTGCCAAAGAAGGAAAAGAAGAGGAAGTTGTTGAACTTAGTCCGGGTGTAAATGTTGAACTTGACAGCTCAGGCAAGTTGATTGGTATAGAGCTGTTTAATGCATCTGCCATATTAAAGGATGTTATAGAACCACTTGATAAGAGAATAAAGGCTGCTTAACGATTCTTTAACGATAGTTTGAATTGAACGAAAACGACTTCCATTGCAAAGCGTGTTGAGCACGATATTTTTTATCTGGAAAACCGGAGTTTCTGACTGGATTTGAAGATTCTCTGGCTTACGCTGTTTGGGCGTGAGACGAACAAAAACGCCTACTAGTCCACCCCTCCGGGGCGGATAAAGGATTAAATCTCAGGGATATTATGTGGGGATCAAGATATTCAAATCTTTAAAATATTTCCGATAGAATCCTCTGTCCCTTGTTACCAGAACATCTGCTTGTATTTTAGCATGAGCACCGATCAAAAAATCACTCAATATATGTTGGCGAAAAGGAATAGCCTCGCTACATGAGGGACAGGTGAGTTTTTGGTTTTTACCACAGACAGGGCAAATAACCATACCTTTCTTGCGCGCTGAATATTTTTCCCAGGCACAACTGGCTTCGAAAAGCGAATTTTTATCAGATGGGAGCAGAATAATGCCGGTATCGTTTAAAAACCTATTAAGATCTTTAAAGGATAAAAATTGAGATCCCAATTCAGAGTAGACCACTTCACAAATAACAATTTCATCATTCTGATCCACATTCATTAAATAGTTCAGAGATGATTGGGCATGCGCAGTATTCGGAATCAAGATATCTAAGAGTATATTGGTATCAATCGCCAATATCATTAGCGTTTCCCCGAAGATCGTATATGATGTCCTCTGTTCTTCTTCCAGTTAGATGGGAGAGAAAACCAATATATTTTTTAATGTTTTTTATCGAGGCTTCTCTTTTTTTCAGCAGCACTTTTTCTTTATCTATCTGGAAAATAACTTCATCCCCAGTTTTTATGCTCAACAATGATCGGATTTGGTGGGGAATAGTTACCTGGCCTTTCTGTGTTACTTTTGGCATAGTTGAGACCCTCCCATCCTATAAGTAATACCTGTAGTATTACTTTTCTTGGGCTATGTCAATTAGTTTTATTAACCTTCAGTTGGTATGGTAAGATTTTAAATTGTACAAATTTCGTACTATGCATACCGATACAGACCGCTATGCGGTAAACCCGACAGGTCAGAATGATTCCCGAATTACATGAGTAGGGAGATTCTTGAGAAAAACAAGCCTGGATGAAATGCTTCAGGTTATTAATGTGTTAAAAGGAGAGATGTCTTTTGTTGGGCCAAGACCGGAAATGTCGTTTATTGTAAAACACTATGACGAGATCCATAAAGAAAGATTAAAGGTTATTCCTGGAATTACCGGTTCATGGCAACTCAGCGGCGATCGCAAAAAGGCCATTCATGAGAACATGGATTATGACCTGTATTATAAAAGGCACACCTCGTTTTTTCTGGATTTGGTAATTTTGATAGAAACAATGATTTTTGCATTCAGAGGCATATAAATCCGCAGATGTTAATAACCCATTACCCATTTCATCCCAAGGCTGTTTTGGGTAAAAATGTTTCAATAACCGAGCCATGGTCTTTTTTCTTGATTATCATTAAACAATAGACTAAAATACGGACTAAATATAGATTCGCATGAAAGAGGAGAATACTTATGAAACTCAGTGAAGACGTGAAACCGATCAGCTATTTTAAAACGCATGCTTCAGAGATCATCCGGCAGATTTTTGGTAAAAACAAGACAATGGTTATTACACAGAATGGGGAAGCAAAGGTAGTTGTTCAAGATATCTACCTGTACGAACAAACCCA
This sequence comes from Desulfobacterales bacterium S5133MH16, assembly GCA_001751005.1. GTDB lineage: Bacteria > Desulfobacterota > Desulfobacteria > Desulfobacterales > UBA11574 > S5133MH16. The sequence continues at coordinate 2,578 of MAXL01000155.1, read as the reverse complement.
GGAAAGTCTTGCGATGCTGAAAATACTTGCCATGAGCAGTCAGAGTCTGCGTGAAGGGAAGAGCATGCCTGTAAAGGATAGTTTTGGTGCCATACGTGAAAGGATCATGGAAGATCACGCTTCATGAAATTTAAAGTCCATATTATTGTCGATGCGGAGCAAGATCTATTTGAAATTTATCGCTATATCTCAGCATCCGGTTCGCCGGTGAACGCAGAGAGATTACTCAACGAGCTTGAACAAGCCATTATTAGTCTTGAACACATGCCTGAGCGTGGACATGTACCATCTGAATTAAGAAGAATCAGCGTTTACGGATACCGAGAAATCCATTTGAAAGCATACAGAATTATTTATGAAATTATTGGATACGATGTTTTCGTCCACTGCGTTCTGGATGGGCGAAGAGATCTCCAGGATTTACTCCGGCAAAGGCTGTTAAGAACGTAGTTCAAGTGTTTCCTGAAAATAGGATGAATCTATATTCTCTCATTTTTATTTCCAAATTCATATTCTTCTAACCTTCTGATCTTCCAACAGTCTATATAGGTCTTCGAATCTGTGGAGAAGTGGGCACGAGCGGTCAAATTACAGGAAATGCCCCAGTACCATCTCCCGGAGTGACCCCAGTACCATCTCCCGGAGCTACCCCAGTACCATCTCCCGGAGCTACGGGGCAGGCAGTCGCTACGAAGTTTTAAGCAAATCTCGATAGTTTTTCCACCTTGACAAAATTTTTAAGTAAAATAATTTCCGGATCTCCGGTGACTATAACTCCGTTAATTTTCTGAGCTAATGATACTGCAAAAGCATCTGCATACGATAATTTATGCTCTGATTTTATCTTTGCTGCCGAAAGAATATCTGATTTTGAAGGCTCATGAAGACGGATAGACAACTTTTTAATATCTTCCAGAGTTTCGTTTGCAGCATTCAGACCTTTTTTGCGCGCGATATTGTAATAGACCTCACCAAGGTTTATCCATGAAACATAAATGGTTGACTTAGATCCACCTTGCTGGTCAAGGATGTCTCTAACCTTTTTTGCGGCCGGCTCTTCTTTGAAAATCAAAGCCAGCAGGGCCCAGGCATCAAGGACGATTTTCACTTGCGATTTCATCTGCATGTTCCCTTTCCAGTTCAGCTAATATTTTTTCCCCGGCAAATTTGCCATACAAGTTATCAAGAGGACCTTTTTTCATAGGGATAAGGACGATATTGTTTTTTTCGAGGCGGACATGAAAAAAAGCTCCCGGCTTAATTTTAAGTTTTTCTCTTACCTCTTTGGGAATAACAAGCTGACCCTTAGAGGATATTTTTGTTGCTAACATATTTTACCTCCTTACCTGTTTTACCTATGATAATGTAAGATTTAATTTAAGTCAAATAAAAAGTGAGGGCAATTCAAGTAACAATTATTGGCCTTGGCTGCACATACAGGGTCGGAACGATGTGTGTTTTGAAGATTGGATGAATCTGGTCCTTGGGGACATTCGTGCAGAACGTGCATAACTTCATACTGGATGCTGGAGGGAAGTAGGGGGGAAGGGATGTAGGGAGGTGGGGAAAGAAGGAGGTGGGAAGGTGAGAAGGTCAGAAGGTGAGAGGGGAAGAAGATGGGAAGTTGCCGGAGGGGGTTATACCTGGGCTGTATCGGTTTGGGGATACTATGAATGAGTGTTCGGATATTACAAAGATTAAAGCTTTGGGATGGGAGCCGGTATACACGCCTGAGGGCAGCGTTAAAGAGCATGTGGCCTGGCTTTATGAACAAGATAATGTGGAATATCCTTGAGTATGCGGAGAGGACGATGAAGAAGCTGGGCGTGGTGCACGCGGTGTACGGATGATTGGTTATTCGTTATTGGTTAATGGTGAAAGAAGTGCTGGGATAAGAACTAATGCTGGAATGTATTGGGCATAAGGCAGAGGGCGGAGATCCAGCTCGGGGCAGCCGATTGCTTTACTCGCAGTGTTCCGGTTCAATATCAAGAATTAAGGCAATTGACTTTTTTATGAGATCGATTTCATCGTTTGAGATATTTCCGATCTTTTCCGCAAATCTCTTATGGCTGACGGCCCTAATCTGAAAACAGTCAACGGTTGATTTTTTCTGTAGTCCGTTGTTTGAGTCAGGTTTCAAAGAAATAAAAAACGGGTTTTCATCCCAATACTTGCTCCAGGCAGTGACAGGTACAACAATGGCAAGTTTAAGATGCTTGTCATGACCACCGTTTACGACGATTACCGGTCGCCTTTTCTTAATTTCATCCCCAATGGCTGGATCAAGATTTACCCAATAGATTTCACCGGTTCTCAAAATCTTCCCCTTCTATTGATTCAAAAAGGTTGTCATACGGCGCTTTGCCGATCATCTCCATGGCCGCTATCCTTTTTAGTTCCCGGAGCCTTTTGCGGTCTTCCTCTACTTTGGTATTGACGGCTACTCGCATATACTCGCTCAGGCTTCTGTAATGCAGCTTCTTGTGGGTCTGTTTAATGAATTCGTAAATTTTTTTGTCAATCTGAATTTTGGTTGGAATTAACATATTACACCTCCTTCCCACATATTTTTATT
>MAXL01000154.1 GCA_001751005.1 Desulfobacterales bacterium S5133MH16 | reverse complement strand
TGATTAATTGCTTGTAACTATTCGGAAAAAGAGTTATAAGCCTCTTGCAACGATTTTTTTTGAACGAATCATGACGGTCTCGTAAAAAGTCCAACTTCTGCGTTGTGCTGCATTTCGTAATCATTCAACGTACGAAAAGTACGCCTCATGATTGCAAAATTTGCACGCCTTGAATTTGAACTTTTTACGAAACCGTCTAAATCGGACTTTTGACGAAAACATCAATCATTAACGTCAAATTTTTATCGTTTTCAATACATATCAAATATCATGGGCCTATTATCATCACGCATTTCCATTACACGCTATAAAGTCTCGGGTCAACTAGGCGGCTCTGTTCATGAAACCGTCTACCATGGCCTTAAACAACATGCAATTCCCAAAATTGAAGATGACGGTTCGGAAGCCCTGGTCGGATGGACATCTTTTGATAATCCGTATGCGCCTGATTTCGAGGGTTATTCATTTGTTTTCGGCGCCCACATGGTTTTTGCTCTGAGGATTGACAAAAAATCCATTTCGCCGAAACTCGTTCAGAAACATTATGCTCTGGAAGTTGCCAAACATCTTGCAGAGACCAGCCGTAATTTTTTATCCGGCAATGAGAAAAAAACCATCAAAGAACATGTCGTCAAAACCCTCAGCCGCCGTATCCCGGCCATACCGAACGTATATGATTTGGCGTGGGATTATCAGAAATCCTCCTTGTGGTTTTTTTCCAACCTAAAATCAGCCAATGAGGTGCTGGAAACACTTTTTATCAAATCCTTTGGCCTTCCGTTGATCCGCTTGTTCCCCTATACAACGGCAGATATAGTCGCCGGACTATCGGACGGAGAGCGCGATCTTTTGTTAAAACTGGCACCGAGCCGATCTGAGGAGTAACCCATGCTGGATATCGCCGTAGCATATAACCGTTACAAATTCTTAGGAAACGAATTTCTGACCTGGTTGTGGTTCATGATTGAAACCGATCAGAACCGGTTGCGCCGATATGACCCTGACCTTGTATCCTTGAACATCGGCAGTCGGTTGGTGCTTGAAAACACGCATAAAAACGCCAAAGAGACCGTTACCATTAAAGGCGAAGATGCTAACCTTGAAGAAGGCCTGCTGGCCCTGAAAAAGGGGGCCGTTGTTACCGAAATACACTTGTCCTATAAAACCGGCGCCCAACACTGGCAATTCAGCCTCAAAGGAGAAAGCCTCAACATCTCCAACCTGAAACTGCCGGAGACCGGACCGGTGGAAACCCCGGAAGATCTTGAGAGCGTTGTTATCGAAAAAGCTTATCTGGTGGAAAAGGTTATTGGGCTTATAAACAATCTTTTTTCCCATTTCGTCAAGCTTCGGGTCTCAAATAAGTGGCGCAACCAAACGGTTTCCCAAATTCGGAAGTGGGCATCATCATAGAGGAATCGCATCCCTGATATCGATCACGAGCGAGGCGGCCTTGCGAATGTGATCATAGGTTGACATTTTTTTTTCAGCAAGTTAAATAAAATCGGCTTTATTCGAGGTTGGCAATATGTATGAAGCCGTCTCTATGCGGGATTGCCTGAATTTGCATGTCTGAATAAAGGATTTTCTATGAATGATGAGTTAACTCCGGAAGAAAAGGAGGCTCTAAAGCATGTTGCCTTAAAACTTGAATCCTATGAAAAGCAAAGAGGAAATCTTATCCCAATCCTCCAAATGGTCCAGGAAAAGCTTGCCTATCTCCCCACTGAAGCCATAAAAGTAGTATCGGAACACCTCGAAATTTTCGAATGTGAAGTTTATGGCGTTGCAACATTTTATAACCAGTTTCGATTTCATCCCCCCGGCAAATATCCGATCAAGGTTTGTCTGGGTACTGCCTGCCATGTCAGAGGTGGTGACATTATCCTTGAAAATTTTGAACGAAAGCTTGGGATTCATGCCGGTGAAACCACCGCTGACAGAGAATTCAGTATTGAAAAGGTTGCCTGTGTGGGATGCTGTGCGTTAGCGCCCGTGGCCATTATTGATGAAACCGTTCATGGCCATATGGCGCCCAGCAAGGTGGAAGGACTTCTTATGCGGATTGAAATAGAAAAAGAAATGGAAGAAAGAGCAAAGAAAAAAGATGAATCCGGCCGGTAATGAAAAAATAGACCAGATATTCGACGCCATTTATAAAGAAGCCGAGAAACGTCGTAATGAATTCAGGGATGCCCCGGTTCCCAAAATACATATCGGCATGGCTACCTGCGGCATTGCCTCCGGCGCCCTTGAAACCAAAAAGGCATTTGAAGAAGCGCTTGATGAATACAATATTGAAGCCCGTATCCATACGGTGGGATGTTTGGGACATTGCTATGCAGAACCGGTGGTTGTCATAGACCATCCGGACTCTGGATTTCCACCGATTTTCTATCATGAGGTGAATGCGGGCAAGGCAAAGATGCTCGCGAAGCTTTTTTTAAAAGAAGGAGATCCCCGATTCGAGCACGTTTACGGGGCCATGGAAGAAAACGATCTGATTCCTTCGGTAATGGAATTT
>MAXL01000153.1 GCA_001751005.1 Desulfobacterales bacterium S5133MH16 | reverse complement strand
TCTCTTTCAGTTCATTTTTTTTTCAAAACCGTTGTAAATAGATTTCAGGCGAATTTTTTCCCGTTCCACAAAAACTGAAATAGAGGCCAGGTTTTCCCCAGGGTACGGTGGCTTATGCGCAATTTCAAAACAAAAGTCCAGACCCGCTTCCAGATTGTTTTTAAATTCCAGCAAAGCTTTTATTGCACGAGGCGTTAAAGAAGAATCCGCCAGCAGCCTTTCAAAATAGTCCACATACATCACAATTTCCTTGGCAAACATATGGGGGCGTTCGGATGAAACCAGGGATGAACCTCTTCCATAAATATGGTCTACCATCTCCTCCAGGGTATAAAATTTACCAAACCATTCAATATTAGGGCCGGGACATATTGATTGGGGCGAATTTTCTTCTTTGACAATCCCCAGGGTAATAAGAGCTCCGTTCCCAAGATGGTCGCAGATACAGGTCTTTTCCACAACTTTTTTGCAACACCTTGATTTTTCATCAGTTGAAATATCCATCATGTCAATTTCTTTTAGTTTTGTTTTTTGATACTCCCGTGAGGCAAGGCAAATCGGTTTTTCGGTAAACTCTGTATTGGAGACAAGAATTCCTTTTGGGCATGGAGAGCCGGGTCTGCCTTCCGCCACCCTTTTTTGGGTCCATATTTCGGATCCTGTGTTATGCGCATTATTAAAAGGAATTCCCAGCGGGGAGACGTCGCTCATGTAAAGATCATCTTTTTGAACCTGTCGCAACAGTTCACGGGTAGTGGCATCCACCCGTGTAACTTCCGGAACCAGCAGAAAAGGACTGGCCCATCCTGTTCGATCTATATTAAATTCTTTTAATCGGCGGACTTCTCCATGAGTCCCTATCCCTCCCTGCACGGTAATCAGCGGGCGGTCGTTTAATTTAGACTCCGGATAGTACCATCCCATTTTTTTGTAGTATTTTTGTATGAGCGGTTGGAACTCCGACATCAAGTTTTTGCGTTTCTCCTTGAATTCCTCAAGAAGAACCGGCAGTAAAATTCCATTGGAAGCAAAGACATGGCCGCCACAGTTCAGCCCTGACTCAATGCGGAATTCATGCACTTCAAGACCTTTTTTAGCTAAAAATTTACCCTGAACAAGGGCCGAACGGAAATCGCTGACTTTTAGGATGATTCGCTTTTTGATCCGGCCCATTTTGTCTCTGTAAAAATCGTTGAATCGGGTCATATAACTGAACAAGCGCCGGTTAAAACCCGCTGAATATACAATGCCTGAATCAAGGCAACTATTGGCATACCCCCTGAGCCCTGCTTTGTCATCGGAAAATTCATCGCCAAGAGGATTGCCGTTTTTGTCATAATGAGTCCGATCCACAGTAACCATGATATTTACGTCTATAGAACCGGATTTCATGCGTGATGTTAAATCTTTTTCAAGAGCATCTCTTTCGTATCCGGCCTTCATTTTGAGAAGTTCTTCATATTTTTTTCTCAGAAGAGATTCTTCAGGCAACAGTTCAAAATATTTACGTTTATTGTTATCTTTGAAAAAAGGCTGATTTCTTATTTCTTCCATTTTTTTCAAGACAATCTCATAAACGGTATCCAGATAGGCGGTGATCCTTTTCGCCCGACCGTCCTCCGCATTTCTGGGTATCTTGACATAAGGAAGGTTGAACTTCGACGTGTAATATTTGCGAATTTTTTCTAGTAAAAGGTCATCCACAAGTGAAATAACCGAAGAAATACCCAAAGGCGCCACACGAATAGGTGTGTCAACCGAATGCCCGGTGCCCATAACAGGAATATGAAAAGTGTGGAAATAATCTGTCATATAGATAACATCAATGCTTTCGTCAAAAAATGACTTTTAATGAAGGTTTTAGGTTTTAAGTATCTGTTAACCCATCAAACATATTCGCCTATAAACTAAATTTTAAAACTTAAAACCGATGATCCCTGTATTTACTGAGTATCAGTGCCGCGTTTGTCCCCCCAAAGCCAAAGGAATTAGTCATGGCGAGTTTGACATCCGTCTTTCTGGCGGTGTTTGGAACATAATCAAGATCGCAATCCGGGTCTGGATTATCAAGATTTATTGTCGGCGGAATAATGTCTTCATAAATGGTAAGTGCTGTAAAGACGGTTTCAATTCCACCGGCACCACCTAAAAGATGGCCGGTCATCGATTTGGTCGAACTTATTGCCAGTGAGTGTGCTTTTTCCTTGAATACAGACTTGATGGCTTGCGTCTCGTAAACATCATTAAGCTGCGTTGACGTGCCGTGGGCGTTGATATAATCGACGGCGTTATATGAAATTCCCGCATCATCAATTGCTGCAGCCATGCATCGGGCAGCGCCTTCGCCATCCGGAGCAGGCGCTGCCATATGAAACCCGTCTCCGCTCATACCATACCCGCATATCTCAGCATAAATTCTGGCACCTCTTTTTAAGGCCCCTTCAAGTGTTTCCAATATGAGAATTCCGCATCCTTCACCCACGATAAAACCATCACGGTCACGGTCAAAGGGACGGGATGCTTTTTCAGGTTCATGGTTCCGGACAGAAAGGGCTTTCATGGCATTGAAACCGGCAATACAGGTGGGTGTGATAACAGACTCTACACCACCGGTTATCATGGCATCCGCACC
>MAXL01000152.1 GCA_001751005.1 Desulfobacterales bacterium S5133MH16 | reverse complement strand
CCGTACCGGTAAGCCCATACCCTTTCTGTGACACTTTTAAAAAAAGGTAATAGTTCAGCCACTAAGCCACAAAGGCACAAGGAAGGGGTATGTATAATTAAAAATGGCATTAAAAGAATTATATTAATCTTTGGTGTCTTTGTGTCTTTGTGGCTGAACGTTTACATTTTCTTTAGAGGTCCATGAGTTAAAATACAATGAAACTTTCACAGAACGCACTAAAAATATTACAAAAAAGATATTTTGCCAAAGGTGAAACCTGGGAGAAATTGTGTGGCAGGGTAGCCCATAAAGTGGCAGGCGCCGAAGAAAAACCTCAAGACCGTGCAACATGGGAGAAAGAATATAAAAAGATTATGATGGATCTGGATTTTTTACCCAACAGCCCCACGTTGCGAAATTTTGGCAGAAATCAAGGGTGTGGAAGCGCCTGTTTTGTTCTCCCGGTGGAAGATAGCAGGCGAAGTATTTTTAAAACACTGTCTGACGCCGTGGATGTGCAGGCCTACGGAGGTGGAACAGGGATGAGCTTTTCAAGCCTTCGTCCCAAAGGAGACCGGATTACTTCCACCGGAGGAACGGCTTCAGGCCCGCTCTCTTTCGTAGAAATTTTTGATTTCACAATCGGAGATATCATAAAACAAGGAGGCACCCGCGATGGAGCTAATATGGGAATCCTGCGGGTTGATCATCCCGATATCGAGGACTTCTTAACCGCCAAAATTCTGGAGGGAGAGCTGAAGAATTTTAATTTATCTGTGGGCATCACAGATGCCTTTATGAACGCTGTCGAGAATGACAGGGATTACGATCTGGTGTTTAATGACAAAATTTACAACGCCCTTTCTGCACGCGAAATTTGGGAAACAATTATTGACGGCGCATGGAAAAACGGAGAGCCGGGCATCGTCTTTTTAGATACTATTAATAGAAACAATCCCCTGCGCCCCATGGGTGAAATTGAGGCCACAAACCCCTGTGGAGAGCAGCCGCTTTTGCCTTACTGTTCCTGTAACCTTGGATCCATAAATCTTTCCCGGATGGTCAGTGGTGATTGGGTTAAATCAAAAGCAAAAATTGATTGGGAAAAACTGCGCAAAATCGTCCAAATCGGCGTGCGTTTCCTGGATTCGGTAATCACGGTAAATAATTATCCTATTGTAGAAATTGAAGAAATGACCTTAAAAACCAGACAGATCGGCCTGGGAATCATGGGCTTTGCCGATATGTGCATCAAGCTTCATATTCGATACGGATCCGATGAGTCTGTGAATCTGGCAAAAGAAATAATGACCTTTATTTACGATATTGCCAATGAAACTTCCATTGAACTGGGAAAAGAAAAAGGTGTGGCGCCGGTCTATGATGAATATGAGTTTTCCGTTCCCAAAAGACGCAATGGCACGCTGACAACCGTTGCTCCCACAGGTACGCTCTCTTTGATTGCGAATTGTTCATCGGGGTGTGAACCGAACTTTGCATTTAACTATACCAAGGAGTGTCTGGAGGGAGAAAAGCTTGATATGGTTCCCGATGTGGTCCGGGAATGGCATGGAAAAAAGGGAACCGAGTCTTTGCCCGAATTTTTTGTCACTACAAATGATGTTTCCGTTGAGGAACACATTATGATACAGGCTGCATTTCAGAACAACGGCATTGATTCCGGTGTTTCAAAAACGATCAATGCACCATACCATACCGATAAATCCGAGATTTCCCAAGCCTTTTTCAAAGCATGGAAAATGGGGTGCAAGGGGATCACATTTTACCGGGAAGGTTCCCGTGATGTCCAGGCTTTATATACGAAAAAGAAAGAGGTAGAACCTGAAAGAACAGCTAAATTAAAAAGAGGGGAACTCAAACATCGTCCAAGGGCGACCACCGGACCGAGTATCAAAATGAAAACCGCCTGCGGCAAACTCTATGTTGATCCTCATTTTGACAAAGACGGAGTGGTGGAAGTTTTCATCAGAACCGTAGGCGGCGGCTGTGCTGCGAACACCAAGGCGCTGGGTGTGCTTTTGTCTTACTGTCTCCGTGCCGGTATATCTACTGAAAAGATAATTCGCTCAATGAAATCTATCCATTGTCCTGCTTGTACAAAGGCAATTTCCGCAGGAAAAGATGTGGAAGTAAACAGTTGTGCGGCCGGAATGGGCAAAGCCCTTGAGGTTGCCATAGAAAATGCGGACTTGTACCGTGAGGTTGCAAAACGGATTGAAGATGCAGACATTCATTTTAACGAACATAATACAGCAAAAATCAAAGATATTTGCTGTCCTGATTGCGGTTCACCGGTTCACCGGGCCGAAGGCTGTATGGTTTGCTCCAATATGGAATGTGGGTGGACCCGGTGCTAAGGGCTTGCTCAAAAATAACTTCACATTTTAATGCGCCGATCCATTCCGCCTGGCTGCGTTGCTCGTCGGTTAAATAGCCAGCTATTCGCCCTCCTCGCGCCTTGCCATGCGGGCGCCTCGACTCCTGAAAATGTAAATTTATTTCTTCGCGAACCCTAACCTGATTTTTTCTCATCAAACCCATACGGTTTTACCTTTCTCGGTTGACATGTAAGCGACTTTTATTTACAGTAATTTTTATTCTGAAATCTGATTTTTTTTTAACACTTGCCTTATTATTGATGTTTTCGTAAAAAGTCCGATTTAGACGGTTTCGTAAAAAGTTCAAATTCAAGGCGTG
>MAXL01000151.1 GCA_001751005.1 Desulfobacterales bacterium S5133MH16 | reverse complement strand
GGTTCTTCCGGTTTTTGCGTACCTGGCAATTTATGTTGTAAAATCAATTAGTTTTTACGATATTGTGGTTTTTCGCTATTTCGTATGGATAATTTGGTATTCTTGGGGACTCTGTTCCCAGACCCTTGGGGTTTATCGCTTTAGTACCAATCCCGAAGAGAATAAATAGAGGTCAGCAGAAGCTACCCTCTTCGGTCTTGGTCCCTGCCTCGGCACTCGGGGTTGCTCCCCAGCAGCCCTATCCTCCGGACAGGTCGAATAGGATTGTGGAAGAAATATGGACGGTAGATTTTGACCTCTCCAAGGTCCTGCCTGCACCTACTCACACGAAATGGCTAAGAGGCGATATTGTCAATTTGTTCCTGTCCATTTTTTGTCAGTATTTTCAATGGCTATAGTAATAGAGGTATGGTTAAACCGGATGAACCTAAATTAAATTCTTTTCCTAATAGACCGACTCAAGCCATTAAGCATTCTTCCAATTTCTGCTGTTTTGTTTAGCGTTTTGTTTATTTGATCTTCATCGATATAATTTAACCGTCCAGCTATCTGAACATGGGTTTCAATCTCTGCAAGTGAACCATACGCAATTGACAAATATTGTAAAAACTCTTTGCTGGATTGTCGATGACGACCCTCTGCAATATTTGCCGGCACAGACACAGCCGCACGTTGCAATTGGCTGGAAAGTCCATAAATCTCGTTTTTGGGGAACTTTTTCGTTATCTCATAGCACAACACCACTAAATCCATTGCTTTTTGCCAAACTTCCAAATCCTGATAACTTTTTAGCAACGCTACCTTCTCTAACTCCCCAACCCCTGATCCCTGACCACTGTTTATCTAAAAATAGAATGCTTCAGGGTTTTCAAGTTAAAAACAGATTTAAAAAGGTTTTTCATCATAACCCATGCCGGCATTGGATCATCGGATGATAAAATATCCAATACCTGATTGTCACCACGCCATTTCAAGGCATCAAGACAGATCTTTCCATGACGCAAATTTGCCAAAAAATAGAGAAGTTCTCCTGGTAGAAACCATTTTGCTCTTGTACCCACTTTGTAGAAAAAAACAGCGTCATATTTTTCGCCCTGGGCCTCCATCCGGATCAACTCCGGAAAATTAATTCCGGCGGCTATGTGCAAGGCGATAGACCCCCATAATCTTGGATTGATCTCCATTAGTTTGGGAATATTGTCTCTTGCATCTACACGAAACTCCACCATGGCCGGCCCCTGCCAGCTAAGTTCATCTAATAGCCGTGTGCCAAAAACAGTCAGCCTGTCGTCAAGGATTGTTTCTCTCAAGGTTGACGGCCCGCCGGTTAAAGGGTATTCGTGCAACCGTCTATGCTGGCAGTATGCTTTCAAGGTATTGTCCCTGCCATACAGGGAAACAAAACCAACAGCCTCTTTGAGAGGGATAAATTCCTGAATAATGGGATTGGGATATTCTTCGTCTGTTTTGGCATATTTTTTTTTGAAATCCTGAAAATTTTTAGCTATTTTAAGCCCCCGTGATCCGGAGCTCTTGCGGGGTTTTATAATCAGCGGATACTCTATATTTTTTGCTGTTTCCGAGGCCTCTTTAAGCGATGCGGGGAACCAGGTGGCTGGAATGGGAATATTCAACAGTTTTGCCAGGTTGAAGGTTTCCGCCTTGTCAAAAGCCAGTTCAAAAGCATTTCGGGGTGGTAATAGCAACGGCGCAAATCTTTTAATAATATCCTGATTCTTCACCATAGATTCGGTTGTGGAATCAATAAAGGGCAAAACCAGCTCATAAGAGTTCTTTTTTATATGGTTAACAAGCTCCTGGTTAAATATTTCCGGTTTTACTGCCGGATCAGTATATAAGAAACGCTTCTTTGCAAAGCGTGACCCAAAGCATAACGCATCTCTTTTGTGTGAACCCACTGTTACTTCATGGCCAGCCTTTCCCATACTGCGCACACAAGAAAGAACATTGCGCTGCTGACCGTCCAATATCAGAATTTTGCCCATTTTGCCTTGAAACCTTTGGAAAAATTTTCAATTTTCAAAGATCTATCTTTTTCAATTCTCTTTGTATTCTTGTTAATACTCTATGGATAAAACCGAGTGATTGGCAAACACATTTGCCCGATGCTAATTGTGTTAACAAAGTGTCTTTGCCATTATAGGAAGAAACAATGACACATGATCTGCCAAGTTCATAGACGGCATGGGCATCGCTGCCCACTGCTTTAGGTTTATTGAAATTATCTGCTAATTGTAAGGCTTTTTCATTTGCTCCGCGAGTTCTGTTGCGGGCATTAAAAATTTCAACAATATCAAAATGGTCGATGTTTTTGTTTAATGCATTTTCACATATAGGGCTGTCAGGATTTCCTGTTCTTTTATAAGGATGTGGCACCATCACCAGACCTCCCTGGCCCTTGATCTCCTCTATGGTTTGCTCTATTGTCATCCCGGGTTTAACAAACTGCTTAAGATAAAGGCCGATAATTTCGCCTTTGTTCGTTTTTATTTCCTCTCCGACAATAATTCTTTCGCCGAATATTTTTTTCGCCTTTAAAGCCCCTTTGATTTCGTCATGGTCTGTTATGGCAAATATATATTCTGGATGCTTTTTAAAAAATTTCTTTAACTGCGAAATTGTAATGAACCCATCGTGAGAATAAGAGGTATGAACATGAAGATCTATTTTTGCTTTATTGATGACCATAGGGTTAGATATTGATTATCTCCTCATATCCCTTATAATAATCCATCCAGTCTCCCTTAAACAAATCAGTTCGTTTTTTCCTAAAAGAATAGGCATGATATAGTTTGTGTAGTTGTGTTTCGCACCACACAAAACTCTTTGTATCCTCAAGAAAAGTGTTTTCAAGCATCATTGCCGTCTTTCTTATCAAGGAATGTTCAAACTTGAAATTGAATCTCGGCAAATTTTCTTTCTTGTTGAAATCGCCAGCCAGGATAATATCTTTATCCACCTTGTTTTGCTCCAGAGCCATTTGCAGAAGAGGTATTTCCTCCGGCGTATCATAACCAAGTATCCACGATACTATTATGTCTATTTTTAGATTATTCCAACCGGCCATCAGTAGATCAAGCCTCCGAGGATCTCCACGCCGGGTTGATTCCGAATCAAGGCCGATTGTTCCGTCTACAATCGTGTACATGCTCATGGCATCGTTTGTTTCCAACAATTTTTCCGAAAGGATACGGTGATATTTCCGGCGATATACTGGCAGGACACCGAACAGGTTTTTGGTAGCGCATGATATTTTTGCTATGCCATGGGCGTGGGGAACGGGGGTATTAATGACTTGCGCTGTGTCGAAAAGCAACGGAATTTCCTTCTCGTTCCTGGGAAAATCTTCGTAATCGATAAAAGGGGTATCATATTTGTGCAGGATGTGAATCAGGCCGGTTCGCCTGATCATATCATAGGCGCGAAATGTCATTAAGTCGCCTTCCACCACAAGAAGATTTCGAAATCCATGATCTCGCAACACACTTAAGAAGGCATCAAGAAACCATGGAGAGGTGTTTGAACCCGGATAGATTCTATCGAAGTTGCCATTCATCTTGATAACTGTCTTGAGATCCTTGTCAAAATGACCTGCAAGTGACTCCTGTACAAGATTACCAACATTTTCCAGTAATGTTTTGGGTGATGTCTTTCTTACGTGGACGGTTTTTTGATATTCCATATCATTTCCTTGCTCTGGTGTATTCAAAAAATGGAAGTCTTTGAGTTCTTCATCCATCAAGAAGAAGAGTCCCCCAGAATGCGGTCTATTTCCTGAAGGTACTTTTCCGCCAACTGTCTTCGGGTACATCCTGATTCGATAAATTGTCTGCCGTTTCGGCCAAGCTGTTGCGCCAGATCAGGATCGTTTTTTATCTTTTTTATAAAAAATGCAAGTTCCTCGGCATTTTCCGGTTCAAAAGAATAGCCGGCCTGTGCCTCTTCAATAATCTGCTGAGTTTCTCCCCGGAAACCGACAAGAATCGGCACCCCGGACCCCATAATTTCCCAGATTTTTGCTCCAATACAGGTGCTATAATACGGGTGATTCATGGCATGGGCAATCGAAACGTCAGATGCGTGGTACACTTGAGGCACCTTTTCCCTGGGAACTGAACCGAGCAAGCGCACATTATCGGCCCCGAGTTCTTCCTTAACCTGACCCACTTTTTTGAGGCCTGCCCCGGAACCGACGAAGATAAAAACAATATCGGGATCACTTCTGAGTGAGTGAGCCGCCCTGACAAGGGTCTCGCACCGCAGGAAATTACCGACATTGCCAACAAAACTGCAGACAAATTTGCCTGTCAGACCATGTTTTTCTCGAAACTCGTTTTCTTTTAGCCCCGGCTGAAACAGATGAGAGTTGCAGCCATTTCTTATAACGGCAATCTTGCTTTCAGGAACATCATATTTTTCGCTGAAAAGATCACGGTAGTTGTCCGCGACACCAACGAGCATGTCACAGGCATGATACATTCTGGTGATGTATTTTCTGAGAGCCTGACAAGGAAGCCTTTTGGAAAAAAAACCACGTATGGATACGACTTCGGGCCACGGGTCCCTGATTTCCGCGACAAAGGGAATGCGATGCAGGCGGGCAATCATCCATCCCTGAATAAGAATAAATGGTTGTGGGCTGCTTGCAATCACCAGATCAAAACGGCGTTTTGCAAATAATCCCCATAATGAATTGGAAACCAGGGAAGAAAACGAATTAAGCATTCGATCAGCAAAGCTCCCTGGCTTTGAAAACCAGTTGAATGTACGGACTATTTCTATGCCATCTTTCAATTCCCGTTTAAAAACCCTGTTCCCATAATCAAACCCGGAAAAACGACGACCAGAGGGATAGTTTGGGAAGCCGGTCAATATGGTCACTGCGTGGCCGGACTGGCACCACTCTCTGGACAGATCACCACTACGGGCAGCTCCTGCTCCAAACTCCGGAGCAAACATTTGAGAAATAAATAGAATACGTTTTTTTTTCATGGGGATAATGGTTGCAATTTGTTTGTCGTATCTGTTCTTAATTTGATAGTTTTAGCTGGATTCCCAACAGCAATAGCATGTGAAGGGATATC
>MAXL01000150.1 GCA_001751005.1 Desulfobacterales bacterium S5133MH16 | reverse complement strand
GTGTAGGCGATGGTTTCGCAGCCGGCAGCTTTTGCAGCAGTGACAATCTGATCGGGTGTACGATTCTGGCCTATAATTTCGCCTCCGTGTTCATGGGGATACTGAGAGATATCAGAATTCTGACAGTGCTTGCAGTGGAAGTTGCAACCCACGGTTCCAATGGAGAACGCCCTTGACCCGGGTAGAAAATTAAATAAAGGTTTTTTCTCTATGGGATCGATATGTTCGGTAATGACCTTACCGTATACGAGACTGTAAAGCTTTCCGCCTCGGTTTTCCCTGACACCGCAAATACCCCTTTTCCTCTCTTTGATCTTGCAACGATTGTTGCAAAGATTGCAGCGCACCCTGTTTTCAGTCATGGATTCATAAAACATGGCCTCCTTCATAACATCGCTCCAATATCTGTTTGTAGTTGTCTCGTCTTTCTTCTTTTCGGATGGTGTTCTGGTACAAAATCTTGTTCATCAATCGTTGGACATCTTGATATAGAATAATCCTACACAAAATGTAAACTCACCTCATTTTATAAGGATTAATAACCAACACAGGAACGGGTGATTTCTTCATCACATTTTCGGCTACACTCCCAAATATCGTGTGATCCAATCCTTTACGACCATGTGTGCCCATAATCACCAGATTTATCCCTTCTGAATCAATGGTTTTTAAGATTTCTGTGGCCGGATCTCCGGAGACTCTCCTTTTTTGAAAGTTGGGACAGCTTTGTAGCTGTTCTTCACAAAGTCTGTCCATGCACCTTTCGGCTCTTTTCAGAGCTTCCTTTTGATACATATCCATAGAAGAACGGAAATCATAGAGTCCACTATACCATTTAGAAAGGTCCTTCACCACATGGAGCAGATAAACCATGCTGTCATACTTCTCAGAAACGGATAGCACATAGGGCAAAATCTTCGACGCGTTTATCGTCAAATCACAAGGAAAAAGAATCTTTTTTATTTCTACCATAACTTTAACCGTCTCTTTTTTATTGAATTGGGTAGAAGCCTAATACAGCGATCATGCCAATCTTTGAGCTATCACACCAAAAGAGAATTTTGACATGGTGAACCCCCTGTTAGCCG
This sequence comes from Desulfobacterales bacterium S5133MH16, assembly GCA_001751005.1. GTDB lineage: Bacteria > Desulfobacterota > Desulfobacteria > Desulfobacterales > UBA11574 > S5133MH16. The sequence continues at coordinate 5,454 of MAXL01000150.1, read as the reverse complement.
AAGTCCTCATTTATCCTTTTGGCAAGCGATGAACACGCCTATAGAAATCATTGTCCATACTCCGAGTCAGTGAAGACCTATCCCGTGTATCTTGCAGGCAGTCTTCTCATGTAGAACTTCCGTCCTTTGTACTTCGTCTCGATGAGCTGACCCCGATCGATCAATCTGTGTATGACAGACCAATCAGCTCCGGCACGCGCCAGGAAGTCGCTTACTGCCTCTTCCCGCATTGGATGCACGGCGGTGATACTCAGAAGGTCTTCTTCGACGTTGCCCGTAAAGGCGAAATCATTGCCTTCGTATCCAATCAGATATTCCACCTGATCAATCCGTTTATGGAGGATATGATAAGCTTGATTGATAATTTCCTCGGGAGGAGGTTGTGCCCATTCCTCTGCAGGCGGCCGTGTAGGAATGGATAAATAAGCCCTGTCAGGCCTCAACCGAGCCAACAAGTCGGCAATTTTACTGAGGCCATCTTCGCTGTCATTGACCGTTCTAACAAGCATTGTTTCCGTTACAAGTTCTCCCCTGTAAGTCCGCGCAAATTCGAACATTCCTTGCTGAATCGAGGAGAGTTGCAGGGTTCCATAAGGCCGATTAATCCTGCGCCAAAACTCTTCTTGTACAGAGTCTATCTTCAATGAAACCCAATCTGTTTTCATCAGCGCCTCTCTCACATCTTCGCGCCAGATAAGGGAACCGTTGGTAATCACGGCAATCTTAATTCCCAAAGATTTCAATAAATCGATCTCATAGGCGAGATTGATGTCCAGCGTAGGTTCCCCATCGGGCACGAATGTCAGGTAGTCAATGGGGTCTCCGGTCTCTTTCACCTTTTTCACCTTGTCCTGGACATCCCGTAAGATTTTTTGCGGATTATAGAACATACGGCGCTCAGCCTGCATTTTTTTAGTACGGCCCAACTGGCAGTATACACAGGAATAGGTGCATATCTTGGGCGGGATATTATTTATCCCGAGGCTGTGCCCTAAACGCCTGGATGGGACAGGGCCAAAAGCAATCATACTGCTCATTTTTCTCTCTTAGATGTTCTGCTCGGCCTTCAATTTCCGAGACCAGTCCATATTCTTTCTTATTATGCTCAGGTTAAAAGGGACATCCTTACCGGTTTCGAGAAAGGTGCTGTTGAACCAGTTCATCAGGGCTTGCACTGGAGGAGCCGGTGATGACTGTGGTGCCCTTTGCTTTAAAATTCTCCATGGCCTTAGAGCCCATGTTCCCTGCGATGATAATGCTAATCCCCAAATCGTGAAGCCAATCGGGGAACACACCCGGCGCATGGGGAGGTGGGTGCAAGATTTCCTTTTTTATTATTTGCTGATTTTGTATATGGAAAATGGCAAATTCGGTTGCATGACCAAAAGATGGAAAAAGCCGATCTCCGGCTATTGGAATGGCAATTTTCTTGATTACAGATTTTTTGGAATGGCTGTCTTCAATAATTATATCTACAATTAATCCATATGCATGTGCTGCTTCGGAATTCGGGTATTTTTCCAGATAGGATTGCCCTGCTGCAAGACAATCCGGCATGCGAGGATCATCGGGAATTCGACCTAAGTAGGAGACATCCATGATATTTGCTTCCATGAACGTTGATTCGCCGGTTTTGTCGCATTTTTGACACCATAAACCGCTTACATTTTCTATGAAACCCAAAATAGGTATTTGGGCGGTTTCGTATAAATCAATTAATTCTCTTACCCGAGGCAGACATTCCCTCGCGGGGGTTGAAACAAAAATGACTTTGGCATCCTGGATCGCTTGGGCCACGGCGAGCGGTTCATCACCCACACCCGATATGGAACCGATGATAAGATAATCCAAGTCTCCCCAATTTACGTCAGCGAGGATCTGGCGAATGACATGGGTTTTCAAGTCCCCTCGCCAGATCACGCTCTGGTTCACATCCTTCATAACGGATCTAATAGATATCACTTTCAGATAATCTGAATAGGATTCGGGGACAAATTGCTTATCTACATCGGTTTCATAAATTCCTTGGACCCCAAGAATATTGCATATATTTGTGCCATGTAGATCAAGATCGATCAGGCCGACTTTCACCTTTCTTTTTGAAAGGGCAACTGCTAAATTGGCGGCAAGGCTTGTTTTCCCAACACCCCGTTTATTGCTCGTAATTATGTATTGATGCGGGATTAAGGACAGGGAATCGTGAATGACCCGGTCTTGTTCATCCGCTCCGGAATCCGTATTCTTTCGATAAGGGGTACCGAAATCCTTTGATGAATTACTCATAACACATCTCCTACATATAATTATTAAATAACCATTGTGACTTCTCTTTCTATTTTATGCATGATATGTGCCACACGAAAACAGGATGTGGATATAACTATGAAATAATCCTTGTGTCCTATGCTTTCGGGCCCTGCGCCCCTCTTCTTTGTTGGCCGTAAAACCTATAAGCATTTCCAGCCCGCTGATACCAAAAAAATTACCTTAAAACTTATATCTTCATTTATATTATCCGTGGCATTCCTTTTGATTTAGAAAAATTGCGAAATTTCTTTTCGCAATTTTTCTAAATTTGACTGCCCGGAAGAATTAATCACAGGTGGTAATGATATTAACTGTTTGGATTTTTATCGTTTTTTCAGATCATGATTTGGTGGCATGATCCATGCAAATCAGGGAGTTAGGTCAGGGAAAAACAGCACGATCAATTAATATCTTTTGAAGAGTCTTTTTTAAATTATATCGCAGGTCACGTATAAAATAATTTTTTCGTGAGGGGAGCAAAAAATATCAACATGCCCTTAAGGGTTAAAAGGAGGTGATCTTCATGAAGGAAAGTGACATATATCCGACAATAGATATTAACACGTATCAGAAAGAGGCAACACTCAAAGACGGGACTAAGATTCTTCTGCGCCCTATGGTGGCGGAAGACCAGGATGCGCTGTATGAGTTTTTCCAAGCGATTCCCAGAGAAGATGCAAGGTATTTGCGTGATGATATATCCAGCAGACACCTTGTAGAAAAATGGGCGAAAAAGCTTGACTACGCAAAGACCTTACCTATCTTGGCGATAAAAGATGATGCTATTATTGGCGATGCAACGATCAACCGCCGCCGGTTCGGCTGGAAACACCACCTGGGTACCGTGCGGGTTTTTGTGCACAAAGAATACCGGGATGTTGGTCTGGGGCATCTCATGATTGATGAGCTCGTGGACATCGCGTACAAACTCGGGATCGAAAAACTCATTGTCGAAATTCCCGAACTTAGCACTGCTGCAATCCATGCTTTTAACAGAGCAGGGTTCTATCGTGTTGCAGAAATTCCGAACATGGTCAAGGACAGGGAAAATATGCCTGTGGGTATTGTTGTTATGATGAAAGACGTCAGACCAGCCCACGACGATGCCTATGATTATGATTTTTAAAGCAGTTTTTGAGCCGCAACTAAGGGCATGACAGAAGATTTTGTTCCTCCTCACGGATAATTTTTTGGCGGGGTTTCGCAAAACCTCAGTTGTTATGTAGTTTGAAGAATCTCTACTTGGTTGATCATAATACATAATCAACAACAATGAGGTTATTTGTAAGGAATTAATATACGGTGGATAGGATATAATCTAAATTGGTATAATGAATACCAAGGCATATAACACCTTAAAGGAGGATGTTACCCATGGAGAAAAAAATATTAGTGGCAATGGATGATTCTGAAAACGCTAGGCGAGCAGTTGAATTTGTAGCAAATTTTTTTGCACCGGATAATAAAATTACGCTATTTAATGTAGTTCCAGACACTGCAACCTTGTGCGCAATGAACAGTCCGGAGTTAACCCCTTATTTTAAATCTCAACAGAGCTCTTTTTGCTTGTTGGAAGAGAAAAAAAAGAAGATTGTTGATGAGGCAATGCAAAAAGCTAAAAGGATACTTTTAGATGCAAAATTTGAAGAAAAGAATATCACAATAAAATCAGAAATAAAAAAAAGGGGAATTGCAAGAGATATCATAAAAGAAGCCAAGTCCGGTTATAACGCCGTCGTTATGGGAAAGAGGGGCCTGTCCGGAATTAAGGATTTTATTCTAGGCAGTGTTGCACAAAAAGTATTCAATACAGCAAAGGATATTTCGGTTTTAGTTGTGGATTAGTCTAAGTGAACAAAAATTAGATTTATATCAGAAAAAGAGTTGAAGGAAATTGGTATGGTTCTTGCCTATAAACATAGAAAGTTTTTTAGGGTGTTGTATGTTCTGAACAACAGGTTAAACTGAAACTAATTATCAGAATTATTAATTCTGGACACTTAAGGAGGAAGGTGCTCATGAAAAAGATAATGATAGCAGTTGACGATTCGTTGCATTCTAAAAATGCCGTACGTTACGCTGCGCGCATTTCGGTTTGGGTAAAAAATATGAGTTATGTTCTTTTTCACGTACAACCGATGCTTTCCCAGTACCTCGAGGGTGAAGCCAGAACAGACTCTAAATCCCGCAACCAATTAAACCAGCTCAAGGCAAAAAATATAGAAGCATCGCTCCGGCTACTTGAGCAATATAAGTCGCAAATGGTCCAAACGGGCATCGAGGAAAGCGAAATACAAATCGTCACTCAACCGAGAAGCCTTGGCATAGCAAAGGATATTATTGAATATGCACTAAAGGGAAAATACGATGCACTTGTTCTGGGCAGACGGGGTGTTTCAGGCTTAATAGAATATTATATGGGGAGCGTTTCATCCAATATCGTACAAAATTCTAAAGATACTCCCATTTGGGTTGTCGGCAGCAATGTGACGCCCGCCAAAATCTTGGTGCCTATTGATGGATCGGAATACAGTCTTCGTGCGATTGATCATTTGGCTTATATCGTCAGCGATCATTCCGATATTAGCCTGACCTTTTTGCACGTCCAACCCGAACTCAAAGACTTCTGTAGGATTGATTTTGAAACAAAAGAAGCGGATGCTTTTGAAGACTTGATCATAAAAGGCAATCAAAACTGCATCGACAACTTTTATGCCTTAGCCCTAAAGAAATTAAAAGAATTCGGAATAAAGGAAGATCGGATAGAAATCAAAACGGTCACACGCCTCTTAAGTATAGGTAGCCCTATCGTGGATGAAGTGAAAACCGGGAACTTTGATACGGTTGTGATGGGACGCAGCGGTATTAACAAGAGTTTTTTTACGGGAAGCGTTACAAACTATGTATTGAATAACATATCAAATGCCGCCATCTGGATTATCCCATAATAGAGGCTGGCGCAAAAACTAAAGAGACATATCAAATAAGGTTGAGGATCAGGCAAATATAAGAAGTGTAAATTGGGTTATTGCAATGTTATTATTTCTTGTAAAAATCCATATAAGCTTTACAGTAAATATCCGTGGGATTACGCTCGTGGCACTTTCAAAATGAATTAGCCAATTTTAGCTTTGACAATCACCCACG
>MAXL01000149.1 GCA_001751005.1 Desulfobacterales bacterium S5133MH16 | reverse complement strand
TGGCCGGGTTTAACCCGTATATTGGATTTATTATCGCCAAGGCGATTTGACAATCGCTTTTTAATCGCTGAAAGCTCCAGATTAGAAAGTTCAATATCCGACAGAACATTTCCGCAAAAAACGGTCTCTTTCTGAACAAGAATTTTCCCTTTTGTATACAGTTTTCCGGTTACCCTGATATAACTGCGGACATCTGAATATCCATTTTTAATTTTACCGGTTATTGCAAAAAGCTTTCCTGCTTTGGCATTTTTTACAAATGCACTATCAACATCTAACGTGTCTATTTTGAGATTGCCGGCCGGATCCGAAATTTGGGGTTTAAAATATTCGCTGACAAAAGGAATTTCAATATTCATAAAGTCAAGCACAACATAAATGCCGTAACAACCGCCTCCCAAAAGCACTAAGATCAGCAAGACAATTAACGGCTTGCTGATCCGTTTTTTCACAGCAGGTTTTGCGGTTGCCACCACCGGTTGCACATCAACAATTTCCTCTTCTGACAGATCATCCTGACCGGTATCTTCAATTGCAAATTTTTGCTCTATCTCTTCTGTTTCAGAAAATTCGACGGTTTCGGGTTCATCCGCCTCCTCTTCAATCTCATCAAGTTCAGTTCCTGATGTCTCTTCCAGCAAAAGAGAATCCACGGGTTCCGCCTCCTCTTCAGTCTCCTCTTCTTCTGTTTCAAACATCATCTCTATATCTGATAAATCAATCTCTTCCAACGCTTCAGGTTCGACACTCGCCCCATCATCCTCAAGCACCTTTTCAATCTCGGGTTCCGTATCCGTATCCAATTCAAGTTCAAGTTCTTCCGGCTCCATCCCGTCTTTTTCCTCGGTTGCCGGTTCTTCCAAATCGAGCAACTCCTCTATATCCGACAGATCGAGTTCATCCGGTTCTTCGATCTTTGCTTCCGCCTCGACATGCTCAGGGGCCTTTTCAGGTTCGGGCTCCAGATCCAGTTCCAGTTCGAAATCTTCAATGGCCTCATCCGCATCACCTTGTTTTTCCGGAACTTGCGTTATATCCAGCAGCTCTTCCATATCCGACAGATCGAATTCGTCCGGTTCCCCGACCTTGGCTTCGGCCTCGACATGCTCGGGCGGCTTTTCAGATTCGGGCTCGAAATCCAGATCCAGTTCGAAATCTTCAATGGCCCCATCAGTATCACCTTGTTCTTCCGGAACTTCTTCCTTTGCAAACAATTTTTCCAGGTCCGGCAAATCAAGTTCACCGAACTCTGAGTCATCCAACTGGCCGGTTTCAGAGTCTTCAGTCTCTTGTTCAGATTCAAGGTCCGATAACATTTCATCCGGTTTTTTAACTTCTTCCGGGGGCGCAGGTGGATAGGCGATAAAAACTTCTTTACATTTTGAGCATCGAACTTTAGAGCCCTCTGGTTTTAGAAGACTTTCATTTAAATTGAAACTGGCGTTACATGCCTTACAGGTAATAATCATAGTATACCCCACCGCTTATAATTTAAGGTGATAAATCCCCGCTAAATATCTATAGTCTTCATTATAATCGAGGCCATAACCCACAAGGAATCCTTCAGCCGCTTCATGGCAGGCATAGTCGATTTTAATATTTTCACTACGGCGTTCGTGTTTGTCAAGCAGGGCACAAATTTTAACAGTTTTTGGATTAAAAGTTTTTAAATAATCAATGATAAAAGATAAAGTCAAGCCTGTATCGACGATATCTTCTACAAGCAATACATCTTTATTATTAACATCAATCTCAATTTCTTTTGTCAAACGGATGTTCCCTGATGATGAAACGTCGGAGCCGTAGCTGCAGACACGTATGAAATCAAGTTTAACCGGAATAGTAAGATGCCGCGCAAGATCAGATAAAAAGACAAACGCACCTTTTAAGATCCCGATGAGGATAAGTTCACGATCCTGATAGTCAGATGAAATTCTGCGCGCAACCCGGGCTACCATATTGTCGATATCATTTTTATTTAAAACAGGAATAAGTTCAGGCATAATCAGAAATTATGAGTATTCAGGACTTGGTTAAGCCGCGAAGGTGTTTACTTGCTATTTTCCCACTCAACCCTTTTCAGTCAGCCGGTTAATCCTTCCTGGATTTTAGGCTTTTTAATCACTCTTGTCAATAAATTTAATTCCTTACAGGCCGATCTCTGCCAGCTGTTCAATCAGTTTTTTTTGCTTTTTGGTAAGCTTTACCGGCATGTTTACATGGATATATACATAAAGATCACCCTTGTCTTTACGATGCATATGGGGAAGTCCGTGTCCTGCAAGACGCATCTTGGTTTTATGTTTTGTTCCGGGAGGTATTTTCAAACTCAACTCTTTTTTGCCAAGTGTGGGAACAGAAATACTCGTTCCAAGGAGCGCCTCGCTCAGTTTTATCTCTCTACGCATATAAAGATCATACCCTTTAGAATCATAAACTTTATCACCAGGCACACTGGACTGGATATACAGATCTCCGGGAGGCCCGCCATATGGGTCCGGATCACCCTTGCCCGCAACACGAAGTTTCTTCCCGGATATCATTCCTTTTGGAATCTTTACCGTAATCTTTTCACTACGCCCCTGATGTTGGAATGATACTGTTTTACTTGTTCCTGTTGCCACCTCTCCTAATGTTAGCGGCAGCTCATACATTAGGTCTGCTCCCTTTGACCGGGCCTTGTGTTGCCTCTGATAACCGTCAAACGGGCTTCCCCCTCCGAAAGAAAACCGCATGCCGTTACCCCGTCCGGAAAAACCTCGGGTTTTTCCAAACAACTCGCTGAATATATTGTCAAAATCGAACCCCTTAAAGATGTCTTCCTGTGAAAAACGCTGCTGGAATCCTGCGGCACCGAACGTATCATACTGTTTGCGTTTCTCCTTGTCGCTCAGAACAGCATATGCTTCACTTATTGTTTTGAATTTTTCTTCATCGCTTTTATTCCCTTTTGTATGGTCGGGATGATACTTCATTGCAAGCTTTCGATATGATTTCTTAATATCCTCTTTGGAAGCGTTTTTATTTACGCCGAGTATTTTATAATAATCTGTTTCAGACATTCCCAAATCACCTCAATTTGATATTAAACTTTTATGAGACTTCAAGATAAGTTGAAAATCATTAGGTGTCAAGGATCATTCGATTTTTTGATTTCCGACTCCCGATGAATATTTCTCAGCAGCTTTGAGGGAAATCATAATCACAGAAAGCGCAGCAGGTGTGATTCCATCTATGCGCGAAGCCTGGCCAAGTGAAGAAGGCATTATGCCAGAAAGCTTTTCTTTGAGTTCATTTGAAAGTCCGTGAACCTTTGTGAAATCAAAACCTTCTGGTATTTTCATCCGTTCCATGTTCTTGAACTTTTCGATTTCCTTGAGCTGTCGCTTGATATACCCTTCGTATTTGATCTCTATTTCCACCTGCCGGGCAACAGGTTTACTGATGTCGTAAGGGCTTTTGGACAGTTCTTGTGCGGCATGATAATCGAGCTCTGCTCTTTTTAGAAGCTGATCCAGATAGATGCCGCTTTTTAAAGGTCTTGTCCCTTGATTGAGCAAATAATCGTTTATCTTTTTGGAAGGCTTTATCACGGTTCCTTTTATTCTTTTAATCTCTCTGGCAATCTGTTTTTTTCGTTCATTTACATCTTTTAATGTATCATGATCGATAAGGCCCAATTCATGGCCGGTTTCCATCAACCTCAAATCCGCATTATCCTCCCGAAGCATGAGCCTGTATTCGGCCCGTGACGTAAACATGCGATACGGTTCGCGGGTGCCTCTTGTAACAAGATCATCTATCATAACAGCCATATACGCCTGTGACCTGTCGAGAATGAACGGCGGCCTTCCCTGGATCTTGCAAGCGGCATTGATTCCTGACCATATGCCTTGGGCTGCTGCTTCTTCATACCCCGATGTTCCGTTAATCTGACCGGCCATGTAAAGTCCTGAAACCAGCTTTGTTTCAAGGGTGGGCTTAAGCTGGACAGGATTGATATAGTCGTATTCTATGGCATACGCAGGCCGCATGATCTCGGCCGCTTCCAATCCTTTGACGGATCTGACAAACTGGATCTGAATTTCCATGGGAAGGCTGTTCCCCAGGCCGCTGGCATAAACCTCATCAGTATCAAGACCTTCGGGCTCAAGGATTACCTGGTGCTTTTCTTTATCAGGAAACCTGACGATTTTATCTTCAAACGAGGGGCAGTAGCGGGCCGAAACTCCTTTTATCATGCCTCCATACAGGGCTGAACGTTTAAGGTTTTTTTGCACAATCTGGTGGCTTCTTGGGTTGGTATGCCCGATATAGCTTGGAAGCTGGAGCATGTTAATCTTTTCGGTAAAGAATGAAAAGGGTTTTGGCTCTTCTTCCGACCCATGCTCTGTGAATTCGCTAAAATCGATACTTGATTTCTTCAATCTGGGCGGCGTGCCTGTCTTCATTCTTCCAAGCTCAAATCCTAACTCTCTCAGGTGCGCCGGGAGACCATAGGATGCGAATTCGCCGGCCCTTCCGGACTGGAATGAATTGAACCCGATGTGGACCAGACCGCTTAAAAATGTTCCTGTGGCCAGCACAACGGCATGGGCACGATATCCAAAACCGGTTTGATCTTCCACACCGGCGATCCTGTTGTTCTCGACAACAAGTCGCTCAACCATGGCCTGTTTGAGGTCCAGATTCGGCTGTTTTTCAATGACAGCCTTCATGGCCATATGATAACGGATCTTATCGTTTTGCGTGCGCGAGGATTGGACTGCAGGCCCTTTTTTTGTATTCAGCGTTCGATATTGAATGGCTGTTTTATCCGTGATCTTTGCCATTTCACCGCCCAGGGCATCTATCTCTTTTACAAGCTGTCCCTTTGCCATACCCCCGATAGACGGGCTGCAAGGCATTGCTGCCACCTTGTCCAGATCTATGGCCATAAGAAGTACGCGGCATCCCATTCTTGCGGCTGCAAGTGCAGCCTCACATCCGGCATGACCTGCACCGACAACAATAATGTCGTATTTTTTCCGGTAGAAAACCATAAGCAAACATGTTTCCGTTAAATTATTTTACAATCTTTGTTCAAAGAAGTATATATTATAGAAATAATCATTAATTAGCCAGAAATAATTTCACCGGGAAATTTTCTTATCCATAAGCACAAAATTGACAATCTCATAAAAAATCGCAATTAGACGGCAAAGTAAAAAGCTCCAAATTCAAGGCGTGCAAATTTTGTAATCATGAGGCGTACTTTTCGTACGTTGAATGATTACGAAATGCAGCACAACGCAGAAGTTG
>MAXL01000148.1 GCA_001751005.1 Desulfobacterales bacterium S5133MH16 | reverse complement strand
GTGTTGAGTGTTGAGTGTTGAGTGTTGAGTTGTAGGTGGAACCGAGTGCATCGCAATTGTCTTAGATCAGCCAGAGGTTATGTTTCCGGCAAAAGGCAAGAATACGCTCTATATCAAATGGATTCCCAAGGGTATGAGCGAGCACAACGGCTTTTGTTTTTGGACTTAAGGCAGCTTCAAGGTGATCGCAATCGATGTTGTAAGCCGGCAAGGTTATATCCACAAAAACCGGTATGGCTCCGTATTGAATAATAGGCGCCACTGTGGTAGGGAAACCGGCTGCTACGGTGATAACTTCATCATTTTTTTGGATACGGCGCTCTCCAAGCTTAGGCGAAGTCAGGGACATGAAGGCAAGAAGATTCGCGGATGAACCGGAGTTTGTGAGTAAGCAGTATTTGACCCCGAGAAATTTCGCAAATTCCTTTTCAAACTTTTCAGCAAAGCGTCCTGCGGTAAGCCAGAAATCAAGTGAGGAATCGACAAGATTGATCATATCCTTTTCATCATAGACACGACCGGCATAGTTGATGCGGGATTTGCCTGGAATAAATTGTTTCTCATGAATTGGGCTGTGGACTTCCTTGTAGTATCTGGCTATATGATCAAATATTATTGATTTTAAGGCTCTTTCTTGCGAAATTTTTTCTTTCTCCGGTATCTTAAATATCTTAAGACCGCTTTTTTTGGCTGCATTGATAAGTTTTTTATCAAAAGAAACAAAAATTAGTTCGTGATTTTGTAATAAATTTTGACATTGCAAAGCGGCTGCTAACTGAACACTATCATAAGCTTTAAGAGAATATCCATGTATTAAGCCCAGCGCTTGATCAAACAAGCGCTCTTCGCTCTTTATTACTTCGAAGCCATGCCCGTAATCATTCAAAAAATAGGTCTTGATCGATGCATATTGTTCTTCCTCAATATCTATCTGATTAAGACGTTTTTTTATTGCTGAGCAAAATTCAACCTTTGCTATATCAGCTACAAAAAGCGTATTATTAGGAGTTGAGTAAATGCCCCGGATAATTTCTGAATATGCTTCGTCAACATATATTTTTACAATAGCGCTGGTATCCAGAAATACGTTCACGAAAGATATCTCTCCTTTATAATTGTTTCAGATAAAGCTTCACCTTTTATCTTGATTGGCTTGATCTGCTGTATTGTTCTTGCACGATGCACACCTTCCTCATCCCTGGCGCTTTCCTCTTCAGGAACCAAAATAACGTAAACTCGAGCTTTTTTGATGTTACCTACATCCTGTAAAAGCCTGACTTTTCCGTCTTCGTAAATACCCTTAACGGCTAACATGACTTTCCTCCCTCCATCTACAAAACCACTCGGCCTGACTGTCCAAAAATTTCAACCTGTGTGGTCAAATTTTAGCCTGACCGAACAGCTTGCAAATACTCATCTATCTGTTTTAAACAGACTTCGCGGACATCCTTTCCTTTCTGATAGGCACGGGTCCATTCCACGATTTTTTCCAAAGCCGAGTCTAAATTCCATCGGGGCTGCCAATCCAACTCCGCCCTTGCCTTTGCGCAATTCAGTTTTAAATAACCCGCCTCGTGAGGATGCGCTCCCTGGTCAATTGCATATGAGGCATTTTCTCCCCAAAGCGCACAAATCCTTTGCACAACCCACTCAACGGGTTTGGCATCGAAATCATAAGGGCCAAAATTCCAGGCCTGGGCAAAACGGGGACCTTCCTGGTAAAGCTTCTGCCCCAGCATTAAATAGCCGCACAATGGTTCCAGCACATGCTGCCAGGGCCTTATGGCCATAGGATTTCTGATCTTGACCGGTTCATTCTTTAAGATGGATCGAATACAGTCCGGAATGAGCCGATCAGTTCCCCAATCGCCGCCCCCGATCACATTGCCAGCCCTTGCCGAGGCAAGAGCCACTCCATGCCGTGAATAGTCCTGATGATTGAAAAAAGAATTACGATAGGCCGAGGTAACCAGTTCTGAACAGGCCTTGCTGTTTGAGTAAGGATCATAGCCGCCCAGCGGCTCATTTTCCCTGTAGCCCCATACCCACTCCCGATTTTCGTAACACTTGTCGCTTGTGATGTTTAGAACCACCCTGACACTTCTGGCTTGTCTCACCGCTTCAAATACATTGACCGTGCCCATAACATTGGTTTCATAGGTCATGCGAGGTTCAGCATAGGAAAGGCGAACCAGGGGCTGGGCCGCCAGGTGAAAAACAAATTCAGGTTCATATTTCTTAAAAACTCCATGAAGCTGCTCTAAATTTCGCACATCCCCATAAATATGCGTAATCGCAGATTCCAGATTGCAGACTTCAAAATTACTTGGAATGCTCGGCGGATCAAGGGCAAACCCTATGACTCTTGCTCCAAGTCTCAGTAACAATAATGACAGCCAGGTCCCCTTGAAACCTGTATGGCCGGTTATTAATATGCGCTTTTGTCTGTAAAATGAGTTAAACATTAATTTATTTTGCCCGTCTGCTCATAGACCTTTTCCACTGCCTTAAAGAGGAACAGAGGCGGTAATATCCAGCGCGAGTTGGCACGTTGCTTGAGTACAATCCTTATCATTAAGTTTTTCTGCATACCGCAACAATCGACGCGCCAAAGGGGAGATTTGTTTTATTTACTAAAATCGTTTCAATGCTGAATACTCTGTAAAACAAATGGTTAACAATATTATTTGGTGTTGAGTACCCGATAGACTCATCAGAGTTTTTTAACATATCAGTTAATCTGGCTAATATTACCAATGGAAACAATAACGTATTGAAATAAGAGCTTTTCAATACTTT
>MAXL01000147.1 GCA_001751005.1 Desulfobacterales bacterium S5133MH16 | reverse complement strand
TAGTGTGCTCGGTTATTTATCTAATAAAGCGTTCCCAAAGCGGTATGTGTTAAAAAAATACAGGGAAAAAGTTGAAAGGGAGTCATGGTATCATTAACCGGGTGGTGCGGGGGATGTCCCCACAGTATGGAAAAATCAGGATAAAGCAAAAGGCAAGGGTAAAGATATGGAGTTCAAATTCTGTCCATTTTGCGGGCGTGGATTACAGGCAAGGGTGAAAGGCAACAAAAAAAGATTGTATTGTGATCCGTGTGGATGGACTCATTATAAAAATCCAACGGTCGGGGTAGCGGTTGTTTTATTAAAGAATGATGAATTGCTCCTGGTAAAAAGAAACGGATCTTATGAGGGGATGTGGTGCATCCCCTGCGGACATGTAGAATATGATGAAGACATTCGGGTAGCGGCCAAGCGTGAATTCAAAGAAGAAACCGGACTCGATGTTGATGTTGGGCCTGTTTTTGCGGTTCATTCTAATTTTCATGACCTGGAAAATCAAACCGTGGGGATATGGTTTCTGGGGACATGTACGGGCGGCAAACTTGAAGCCGGTTCCGATGCCAGTAAAGCTAAATTTTTCCCCCGGGATGATCTACCGGAAGAAATGGCGTTTCCAACCGATCTTTTGGTATGTGAGCAAATCAGACTTTTTACAAGTTCATCAACTCTTTAATCAAACATAAAAATAAAGGTAAAAAATGAATCTTCAAAAACAAATCAAAAGTGATTTAACTGCTGCCATAAAAGCAAAAGATGAAGAGAAAAAAGATACGCTTCGTGTGATCCTGGGAGAGTTTAGCAGACTCGACAAAAAGGAGCTTTCAGATGATGAGGTTGTAAAGATTCTAAAAAAATTAATAAAATCAGAAAAAGAAATGCTCGAAAAAAAAGGTGACGCGACCGATTCTATATTTATTAGCATAATTGAAAATTATTTGCCGAAAATGGCAACCCAATCGGAAATTACCAGTTGGATTGAGCAAAATATCGATTTTTCTGAATTTAAAAACAAAATGCAGGCCATGGGCTTTATTATGAAGCATTTCGGAGCAACGGCGGATGGCAATGCGGTAAAAAAGCTCTTACAGAAGATGTGAATTCTAACCCAAAAATCAATATTATGATCCGTGTTATTATTAAACTTCTCTTTATAGGCATCTTTTGTTCGGCTTTAGTCGTATTTACAGATCCCGTCCCTCTTTATGCGGATATATATGTCCATATGGACAGTGAGGGGGTGCTTCATTTTACCAACGCGCCAACATCATCCAATTATAAACTCTTTATCAGGGAAAAACCTTCCATGTCTTCGAATTCAGACGTCACCGACCGTACCAACCGTTATGATGACCTGATAACAGAAGCATCTAAAAGCCATGGAGTTTCATTTTCACTGCTCAAGGCGCTGATTAAAATCGAGTCGGATTTTAATCCCCGGGCGATTTCAAGTGCCGGTGCAATAGGTCTTATGCAAATCATGCCTGAAAATATCAGGGCCCTTAATATAAAAGATCCCTTTGATCCGTGGGAAAATATAATGGGAGGGACGCGTTATTTAAAACAGCTTATTGGACGCTTTAACGGAAAACTGCCCATGGCACTGGCCGCCTATAATGCCGGCCCCAACATAGTTGATCGTTACAAACGAATCCCTCCCTTTAAAGAGACGGAAAATTATGTAGAAAAAGTTATGAAATATTATTCTATTTTTAAAGAGCGATAGTCTCTCAATTTTAAATCATTATTCCATTATTTCAGCATTCCAGCATTAACTTAGGATCACATCCTTATCTATTACTGATCCTTCTTTGATAACCTCCTGGAATTCTCTGTTGTTTTTGATCACAACTCCCCCCTTTATAGTTACGTTTTTTTCAAAACGCACATCACCGTCAATAGTAAGAGATTCACAATTGATCAGGGATGGAATTCCTTCAGAAAATCTTTCATCAAAACTATCTATCTCACCGTAATATTTCGGATCAAGAGCTATGGTTATGGACCGTGAGCCTATCCCGGGATTTAAAATCAGATTGTCTTTTCTTGAAAACACAAAACGGTCCGATCTTATGGCCAGAAGATCGTTACATTTTTTTACAGGAAAAAAACGGGATGCAGGAACCCGTATAGCGGCAGCGCCTTCAAAGAGAGATATGGCGGCGCCCATGGCTGTTTCAACCTGAAATACTTTTGGGCTGTTTTTATTTCTCGGATCAAGTGTCTTCTGGTTTTTGATTATGGGAAGGTTTATGGTATTATGTTTTTCGATAAGTTTTTCAAGAACCTTAAGATTTATCCATATGTTATTTGTATTGAAAAACCGGTAACGTTTTATATCTTTGAACGCATCCATTTCATCTTGCGGGCACTGGGCCGATTCACGCAAAATCAGACGGCCGTTGATATGTCTGGCAATATGTCCGCCTTTTACGTCTGACGGTGTTCTCGGAACCACTTCCATCATAAAAGGGAGCCTGTTCTCAGAAAAATACCCCAGAAGCAATTCATCCATGGTAGCACCCAAGTTATCCGAGTTGGAAATAAAGGCATACTCTATCCCTTTGTTCAGAAGGCTATGTAACACGCCGGATGTATAAATTGCTGAGTATATATCACCGTGTCCCGGGGGATTCCATTCCAGGTCCGGATTCTGGGGCCAGGTCGCAGGGGCAAGATCTTCCTGCAGGATTTTTGGGAACTTATTCTGAATAAATAAAAGTGGGGAATCTGACGGCTTGATCATTGAGAGGGCGTCAATTGTGTCTTCATGTGTGCTGAAACT
>MAXL01000146.1 GCA_001751005.1 Desulfobacterales bacterium S5133MH16 | reverse complement strand
TCTCGTTTTGGAATTGGCGTCAAATATTATTAACGGCTATTATGGTTTTTCCTTTCTTATGAGCCGAGGAGGCTACATCTTGAGACCTTTGCAAAACGCCCCTTTTTGCCCAATCCCGGCGTCAGGCTCAAATTTTAATCCTCAAAATACTCAATGTATTCCTGTGGTTAAAATTTTCGCCTTCCTTGGCCTTGAAAAAAATTGAACATTTTTCAAAGGTCTCATCTTTAGCGCCCGGAAGGGCGGCTTCTGCGCTGCCCTTCCAACATTCCAGTTCCTAAGAAAAAATTTAAGCCTTAAGCTAATCCCTTTATTTGTCCCGCTTACAACGGGATAGAATTTCCGAATCGGCTAATGAGAACGGTCATAATAATCGGTGATGGTTTTGCGAAGTTGGCGCACCCTTTCCGCTATATCCGCAGCACGCGTTATGCCGGTGATCAGGGCCACGCGGCGGGCGCCCGCTTCCAGAACCCGGCCGATATTGCTCGGATTGATACCGCCCATGGTGGTAAAGGGCACGGTGAGCTGCGGCCCGATTTCGGCGATGGCTTCAGGTCCCAGAAAACGGACCGCATTTGCTTTGGTTTTCGTAGGGAAAATGGGACCGATGTTCACGTAATCGGCGCCGTCTTGCTCGGCCTTAAGGGCCTCGCTTAGATTGTGGCTGGAAGCGCCGATAATCAGCTCCGGTGCAATTTTGCGTGCTGCTCCAATGGGCAGATCTTCCTGACCCAGATGGACCCCGTCAGCGCCTGCAGCCAGGGCCACGTCCACATGATCGTTGATAATCAAAAGCGCATCGTAGCTGCGGGTGCGTTTGCGGAATTCAATGGCCAGTTCATAGAGATCCTTCTTGTCCCAATGCTTTTCCCTGAGCTGAATGATTTTGGCACCGCCCGCCAGGACCGCCGCCAACACTTCCAGGTTGGTTCGGCCCTCTGAAAGCTCTTGGCAGGTGACCGGATAAATATCGATGGTCTTTAATTTTATCAAACGTTCTTTACGATTCATCCCCCACCTACAAATCGAATGAGTTCCAGTTCATCACCCTCTTTCAAAACAACGCGGTCAAACATGTCCCGGTGTAAAATACTTCGGTTGCGCTCCACCACAACACTGGCGGGAGGCACCTTCAATGTTTCCAGCAAATATAAGATATCCATGCGGTGTTCAACCGCGTGGGGTTTACCGTTGAGCGTGATATGAATCGGCATAAATGGCTCCTTTTGCATACTGTCGATTTTCCGGGTTATCGCAAACAAACCGCCTGGCGCTGCCAATAGAGTAAAGAATCCTGGCCCAAAGGACCAGGTTTTGTTTTATCCCAAGAGGGGATTTGCTTTGTTGAAAGTTCAAAAATCACAAATATCAAATCACAAATATCAAACAAATTTCAATGACCGAAATTCGAAAATCCAAACAATGTCTCGTCCTGGAAGGTTTTGGTCATTGAATATTGGAATTTGTGATTTACTTGGAATTTGGTGCTTGGAATTTGTGATTTTAGACACAAAATTCCAAGGCAAAGCCATCTATCTCTGACCTGGTCCAAAGGACCAGGTTTTCAATATAAAAATAAAGCGCTGTCTGTCAAGGCTGTACGGCATTCAAAAAACCCGCATCCCAATCCTTCCAGACCGGCTCGTAGCCGTGGGCGGCAATCATGCGGACGACTTCTTGCGGACTGCGAAGGTCGCTGATCTCGAACTGGCCCTCGACGTTTTCTTTGGCGGCATAACCGCCCGGTGCGGTTTTGCTGCCCGCGCTCATTTGGGTAATCCCCAGGGGCAGCAGATTCTCGCGCAGGCTGGCGGGTTCGCGCGTGGACAGGACCAGGCCTGCATCGGGCAGCCAGAGTCTCAGCGCGCACATGAGCTGCACCATATGGGCGTCCTTTACGGGAAATTGGGGTTGAAATCCACCGGCCGCGGGACGCAGGCGTGGAAAGGAGACCGAAACGTGGCTTTGCCAGTAGCGGCGTTCCAGATAAGCGGCGTGTAATCCCACGAAGGCGCCGTCCACGCGCCAGTCGGACAATCCTAATAGGACGCCGATATTCAGACGACGGAATCCGGCCTGACCCCCGCGATCCGGGGTTTCCAGGCGCCAGCGGTAGTTGCGCTTGGGACCGGCAGGATGAACCTCTGCATACCGTTTTAAGTGGTAGGTTTCCTGGTAAACGGTCAATCCGTCCACGCCGTTTTCGATCAGGCGTCGGTAGTCGTCCGTTGCCATCGGATAGATTTCAACGGATATGGACGCTAAAAGCGGTTGTAATTTCCGGGCGATGCGGATCAAGTAGTCCAACGGTGCGTGGTGTGGCGACTCACCGGTCAGCAAAAGCACGTGACGGAATCCCTGTCCGTGCAAAAACATCACTTCCTTCTCCACTTCCGCTACGCTAAGGGTGGCGCGGGATATCTGATTGTGGCGGTTGAACCCGCAGTATACACAGGAATTGATGCATTCGCTGGATATATAAACAGGGGCGAACATTTGGATGGTCCGGCCGAAGCGCTGAACCGTCAGCCCATGGGCCGCCAGAGCCATTTCTTCCAGAAAACCGGCCGCAGCCGGAGAGAGTAGCGCCAACAGATCGTCAAAATTTCGAGTAGGCGCCTGCAAAGCCTGCCGAACGTCTTGGGCCGTCTTGCGGCAAATAGCCGCGTGGATCCGATCCCATCGATATTGAATAATTTTCTGCCAGAAACTCATGCGTGGTTGCTCCTTAAAAATCCGGTCAGGGGGGAGCTGGCTTCCGCCTCCCAAGAATGTCGGCCCAGACCTGCTGTATATGCTTTAAACCCGGCTTCCACACCCAGCCGGAAGGCTTCTGCCATGCCCACCGGATCGCCGGCCGTAGCAATGGCAGTGTTGATTAAAACAGCATCAGCACCCATCTCCATGGCTTCTGCCGCGTGGGAAGGCGCTCCCAGTCCGGCATCTACCACCACCGGCACCTGCGCCTGTTGGATAATGATCTGAATTGAGTCTCGTGTTTTCAAACCTCGATTGCTTCCGATAGGGGCCCCCAGAGGCATCACCGTAACCGTCCCCACCTCTTCCAGCCGCTTGGCCAGGACCGGGTCCGCATTAATATAAGGAAGTACCTTGAATCCTTCTTTAACCAGAATTTCGGCCGCCTTCAGGGTTTCCACCGGATCGGGCAGCAAATAATGTGGATCGGGTGTGACTTCCAGCTTGACCCACGGGTCGCATCCCGCTGCCCTGGCAATTCGTGCCAGACGCATGGCTTCCTCCGCATCCCTGGCGCCGCTGGTGTTGGGCAAAAACAGGTATCGATTTCTATCAATGGCTTCCATAAGGTTGTCCTGGGGATCGCTCAAATCAACACGGCGCAGAGCCACAGTGACAATCTCGGCTCCGGAAGCCGCAATAGCCTGCTGCATGATTTGGGTGGAGGCAAACTTGCCGGTCCCGACCAGCAGGCGGGAATGAAAGGTGCGATCCGCAATAATCAGCGGAGGTAATTGGGTCATGGTCATCTCCTTTTTTTATTAAATGAGTTTTGCTGCCCGGCATACGTCGCAACATGGCGGCGGCAGTTCGATTTCCCGAAATATCAAATTCAGGGCGTCGTAGGTCAACAGCCGCCCGAGCAGCAATTTTCCGCTGCCGGTCAAGAATTTGACGGCTTCGGCGGCCTGTATGCTCCCCAGTGCGCCGGGCACCACCCCCAAAACCCCGACTTGGTCGGTGGAGGATATCTCATCCGGTTCGGGAATGTTGCCGAACACACAACGGTAACAGGCGCCTTGGCCGGGCACGATGGTCATGACCTGGCCGAACATTCCCAAGATGCCGGCATGGCAGAAGGGAACCTTGGCATGAATACATATGTCGTTGACCAAAAACTTGGCTTCGAAATTATCCGTGGCCTCGATCACAAAGTCATACCCCCTTACCAAGTCTCTGCCGTTTTTTGCGGTAAACAGCTCGTTGTACGGTTCAATGCAAACATCCGGGTTCAGGCGATGCAATTTTTTTTGTGCCGAAAGGGTCTTCAAATCGTCCAGATCCGCCGATGTATACAAAATCTGGCGCTGCAGGTTGGACAATTCGACTCGATCCCCATCCACAATACCGATAGTCCCCACGCCGGCGCATGCCAGGTAAAACAAGGCAGGACTGCCCAATCCCCCGGCGCCCACCACCAGGACCCGGCCCCTTAAAAGCTTTTGTTGTCCGGTCATGCCGATTTCCGGCACCAGGATGTTGCGCGAATACCGAATCTTCTGGGTTGCGGTCAAATCTTTCATCCGATCCTTTCCTACTTTCAAAGGTCTCGTTCGTTAAAGCATAATACGATCAAAGGTTTTAATCGCGCAAAGATCACCGCACATGGTGCAGACATCCCGATCATGATCTTCGGTCTGCATGCGGCGCTTGCGGGCCAAATTCGGGTCGATGGCCTGGTTATACATGGTTTCCCAATCGAATTCGCGTCGTGCTATGGACATCTTCCGATCCCAGTCTTCTGACCCCGGCAGCCCCTTTTCCAGATCGCCGATATGAGCCGCAATCCGCGTGGCCATGACGCCGTCATGGACATCCTGGACCGTGGGCAGATGCAAGTGTTCGGCAGGTGTCAGATAACACAAGAAATCCACACCACTGGCCGCAGCCACCGCTCCGCCGATGGCACCGACCAAATGATCGTAGCCCGGAGCAATGTCAGTAGGCAACGGCCCCAGCACGTAGTATGGCGCGTTGTCGCAAACGCGCTTTTGTAATTGTACATCCCCGGCGATGCGTCCCAGCGGAACATGTCCGGGACCTTCGATCATCACCTGGACACCGGCCTTCCGGGCGCGTCGCGCCAGCTCGCCCAAAATCAAAAGCTCGGAAATTTGGGCACGATCTTGGGCATCATGGATTGCTCCGGGGCGAAGTCCATCCCCCAAAGACAGGGTAACATCATGTTGCCGACAGATTTCCAACAGACGATCGTATTGGGAAAACAGGGGGTTTTCCTTTTTATTCGAGGTGATCCATTCGGCGATAAAGCTGCCGCCGCGCGACACCATGCCCATAATCCGATGACACCCCTTAAGGGCGCTTAAGCTTTGTCGGGTGATACCGCAATGCACCGTTATGAAATCAACTCCCAGCGCGGCTTGCGTCTCGATTTCCTCCATAAGGTCGTCCGCGGTCATCTGTGCGGGAGTTTTGTTATTTGCCATCAACTTGCTGACGACTTTATAGATCGGAACGGTGCCCACCATGACCGGGGATCGTTTCAATATGGTTTCCAATATGAGGTCGAGGTTCCCACCGGTGGAAAGATCCATCACCGCATCCACACCGGCCGCAACAGCAGTGTCGAGCTTGGTCAGTTCTTCTTTCAGGTCATGGTGGCTCGGGGAAGTGCCGATGTTGGCATTCACCTTGGTTTTCAAGCCCTGGCCAATGCCACGCGCTTCGAAATTCCGGTTGCGGTTTTTGGGAATCACCACCACGCCGCCGGCCACTTTTTCTCGCACCTGTTCAGCGGTAAGACCCTCTTTTTGGGCAACCTGATGCATTGCCTCTGTAATACGATTGCTTCGGGCCGCTTGAATCTGTGTCATTTTATATCTCCGTTCGTTGCGTTTTTTCCCATTTTATGGGATCTGAAGGCCAAGTAAGATACTGCGTCTTTGGCGAGACCTTTCTTGGCCTGAAATGCCGTGTTCCTTGATTGCTTTGAGCAGTGAGAAACCCGGGGTGAATAGGGGTGTTATCTGATCGGTTGGCAAAAAGGCGGCGATCGGTAAGTATACAAATTGTATTTCAAAAAAAAATGCTGTTTCCCCGAACAGGAAAACAGCATGGACAATCCGAATCGCATGCCCGTTTCCCTTCGCAGGTATTACCCTGATCAGGTGGATAAGGGTTGTCCTTTCCCGGACTCTCAGATGATACCAACACCCCTAACGAGATAATATTATTCTAAATCTAAGTTTTTAGGTTGTCAAGGGATCTTTTTTAAGATTTTTACAACACCAAATAATCCAATTTTTATCACGCTGAAATAATACGATAAATTTCGTATCTGTTGAAGGTTTGACATTAAACCGTGAATGTTTATTTTTTTAGTATTTGACAATAAAAACCACAGGAGGAATTAATGCGTTTTGATAAATTTACTATAAAATCACAGGAACTTATTCAAAATGCCCAATCCATGGCTTCAGAGCATAATAACCAACAGATCGAGCCGGAGCATTTACTTCTTGCCATGCTCAATGAACCGGAAGGAATCGCCCGGGCCATGCTGAATAAACTGGGTGTTTCTTCGGATGATATTTCCCGTGAACTTACCGCAGCCATTGATAAATTTCCAAAAATAAGCGGATCTGCGGTTGGAGATGCCTTCATATCTCCCCGGACCAAAAGTGTTCTTGATGCTGCTTTTGCAGAGGCCGCCAAAATAAAAGATCAATACGTCAGCATTGAACACATTTTTCTTTCCATATCAGACGAAAAAAGAGGAGAAGCCGCCAAAATTTTAGGGAAAAAGGGAATTTCAAGAGAATCAATTTTAAAGGTTCTCCTGGATATTCGAGGGACCCAGCGGATAACCGATCCGAACCCGGAAGAAAAATACCAGGCCCTTGACAGATTCAGCCGCAATCTGACCGATCTGGCTCGGCTGGGCAAGCTCGATCCCGTTATCGGCCGTGATGATGAAATCCGGCGAATTGTCCAGGTGCTCTCCCGGCGTAAAAAAAACAACCCTGTTTTAATCGGAGAGCCGGGTGTGGGAAAAACCGCTATTGTTGAGGGCCTGGCCCAACGTATTGTCGCCGGAGATGTATCTGAAAGCCTTAAAAACAGGCGGCTTGCGGCTCTTGATATGGGGGCGCTCATTGCCGGCGCCAAGTACAGGGGAGAATTTGAAGATCGTCTGAAAGCGGTTCTAAAAGAGGTCGAAAAAGCAGAAGGAGAAGTTATTCTTTTTATCGATGAGCTGCACACCCTTGTGGGAGCGGGAGCCAGCGAAGGTGCCATGGACGCTTCAAATATGTTAAAACCGGCCCTTGCCAGGGGCACACTGCGATGTGTGGGAGCGACCACATTAAATGAATATCGTAAGTACATTGAAAAAGACACTGCCCTGGAACGGCGTTTCCAACCGGTTATGGTGCTCGAGCCCACGGTGGAAGATACCATATCTGTGCTCCGGGGTCTTAAGGAAAAATACGAGGTCCATCACGGTGTACGGATTAAGGATTCGGCCATCGTTGCCGCTGCCACCCTGTCTCATCGCTACATTTCCGACCGATTTCTTCCGGACAAGGCCATTGACTTGATGGATGAATGTGCTTCAAAACTCAGGATCGAAATCGATAGTATGCCTGTGGAAATAGATGAGATCCAGCGCAAGATAACCCAGGCTGAAATAGAACGGGAAGCATTAAAAAAAGAATCGGATTCTGCATCCAAAGAGCGTCTTGCCAGGCTTGAAGCCAAGATAAATAACCTCAAGGATGAAATCCTTGAAATGAAAGCCCACTGGCAGAATGAAAAGGATCTGATCCAGACCATAAGGAAGATCAAAGAGCATCAGGAGCAGCTTGGCATTGAAGAACAGCAGGCTGAAAGGGAGGGGAATCTGGCAAAGGTTGCGGAGATCAGATACGGAAAGGCTGCGGAACTCAGAAATAACTTGAACCAGGCCAATCAAAAACTCGCCAGTCTTCAGAAAAACAAAAAAATGTTAAAAGAGGAAGTCGATGCTGAAGACATTGCCCAGGTCATATCCATATGGACCGGTATCCCTGTCAGCAGGATGCTTGAGGGGGAAAGAGAGAAACTTGTCCATATGGAGGATCGCCTCGGTGATAGGGTAATTGGACAGAGAGAGGCCATATCCGGGATCTCAAATGCAGTTCGTCGGGCCCGTTCCGGATTGCAGGACCCAAATCGGCCCATCGGATCGTTTATTTTTATGGGTCCCACCGGTGTCGGTAAGACCGAATTAGCCAAGGTGCTGGCGGAATTTATTTTTGACAGCGAACAGGCCATGGTCAGAGTCGACATGTCGGAATACATGGAAAAGCATGCGGTTTCAAGGCTGATCGGAGCCCCTCCGGGGTATGTGGGTTATGAAGAAGGGGGATATCTTACAGAGGCTGTCCGTCGGCGGCCTTATTCCGTGGTGCTGTTTGATGAAATCGAAAAAGCACATCCCGAGGTTTTTAATGTGCTGCTTCAAATTTTAGACGACGGCCGTATGACAGACGGTCATGGAAGGACCGTCGATTTTAAGAATACGATTATAATCATGACTTCAAACGTGGGCAGCCGATGGATTCAGGAGCTCGGAGAATCAAGACGCGAAGAAATGGAATCCAGAATTACCGAAGCCCTTCGAGCGAAATTTAAGCCTGAATTTTTAAACCGGATCGATGAGATCATAATTTTTGAGAACCTAACACAGGAACAGATCGGTGAAATTGTCGACATCCAGATTAAACGGCTGGGATCAAGGCTGGATCAAATGAAGCTGGCGCTCGTTCTTTCAGAGAATGCACGGATTTTTCTTGCTGAAAAAGGATTTGATCAGATATATGGTGCTCGTCCGTTAAAGAGAGCCATTCAAAAATATATCGAAAATCCGCTTTCCATGGAGATCCTGCAGGGAAATATCCCGGAAGGAACAAAGTTAAGGGCCGATGTCAACGGAGACCGGGTCGTGTTTACCCCGGTCTAATATGAATAAAACTGATGATAAAATGAAAAAGATCTGACCGGTTGAAATGTTAAATTTTATTTCACTAAGGTTATATACTCAATAGTTAATTTCTCATTATCTTCAGCGGTAATCTCTTTGGGAATTCTTTCAATTGCCAGATCAATAGCCCTGTCAATCATTTCTCCCCTAAATTTGTTTTTGGCCTGTATAAAATAAGTATCGATTCTTCGCTTTGCGTCTTCCAGCATCATCTTGCTTTGCTTTTGAGCGGTTTGGATAATGGCCTCTTTTTTCTTTTCCCCCTGGCGAACGATTCGCTCTTTTAGTTCTGCAAAACGGACTTCACTTTCATCAATAGTTTTAAGTGTTTCTTCGATATTTGCAGAAATTCCTTGCTGTTTGTTCTCCAGGCGTTTGATTTCTCGTGCCAGCTTTTCTTTTTGACCCCGCAGGAAATTCATTAAGGGAGTTTTTGCATATTTAACCACCAAAAACACAATAATTCCGAAATTGATCCACCTCAAAATCAGGTCATATATCGGCCGCCAGCTGCTGGCTTTTTCAGCGGCAAAGGCTTCATGCCCCACAAAGTGGAGGCTCAAAATTCCTGCTATAATATAACAAAATACCAAAACTATTTTATTTGCACATTTCATGGAGCCAGTCTCCGATCCAGCAACTTTTCCATGACAGTTACAGCCAGGGCTTGAGATTCTTTTTGGAGGTGTTTTCGTTCTTCAGCAATCCGGGCCTTGACTTCCATTTCAGCCTTTTCCTTTAATGTTTCAATCTCTTTTTTGGAAGCAGCAAAGACTTCAGCAGCCTGCCGGCTTCCTGATTCTTCAACTTCCCGCTTTAATTCCAGGGCCTCTGTTCTGACTTCCGATTCCTGTGCTTTCAAATTTTGGGTCAGGCTTTCAAGTTCCTTTATCGCATCAACGGTATCTGTCTGTATCTTATCCATGTGTTTTTTTCTGTTGTCCATCACACTCTGTAACGGACGAAACATAATACGGTTGATAATAAACAGAAAAATCAGAAAAGAGAACAGTTGAAAAAGTAATGTTTCGTTTATACTGATAAGGGCTATATTGCTGATAATGTGCATAAGATATCTTCCGGATTCAGACTTTGTTGAGTGCTTGAGCGCTTTGGAGCTCAAGCATTTTCCACTCAACTATTTAAGGGTGTATATGGTATTGCAACCGCTATTTTCTGATATGAAAATCGAATCCTCTTTAGTTCTCTCCGAGCCGTAGGCCGGTTTGCCCTAACTGGTGATGAACTCGTAAAAAGTCCGATTTAGACGGTTTCGTAAAAAGTTCAAATTCAAGGCGTGCAAATTTTGTAATCATGAGGCGTACTTTTCGTACGTT
>MAXL01000145.1 GCA_001751005.1 Desulfobacterales bacterium S5133MH16 | reverse complement strand
TGGCCGAAGGAGCACGACTGGAAATCGTGTGTGCTGTCAAAAGCGGCACCGAGGGTTCGAATCCCTCTCTCTCCGCCAAAAAAATATCAGGTGTCCGGATTAGGAAGCTTTCTTTATGTCCTATCTTGTACTTGCACGTAAATATCGCCCTCAAACCTTTGACCAGGTTTTAAAACAGGACCATGTTACACGGACGTTAACCAATGCTATTTCGGCCGGTCGCGTGGCCCATGCAATCCTGTTTTCAGGACCGAGAGGGACCGGGAAAACCACAGTTGCCCGCATACTGGCAAAGGCCATGAACTGCAAGGACGGCCCTGTACCGGTCCCATGCAATGAGTGCAGATCATGCAGAGAGATCACTGCAGGAAGTGCCGTGGATGTATTTGAAATTGACGGTGCCTCAAACAACAGTGTTGATCAGATCAGGGAACTGCGCGAAAACGTCAAGTACATGCCTGCTCACAGCCTTTACAAGATATATATTATTGATGAAGTTCACATGCTCAGCATAGCCGCTTTTAACGCGCTTTTAAAGACCCTGGAAGAACCCCCGCCCCATGTAATGTTTGTTTTTGCCACTACGGAACCTCGCAAGATTCCGATAACTATTCTTTCCAGATGCCAGCGGCATGATTTTAGACGAATAGATGTCGAGTCTATTTCCAAGCATATGGAAGAACTGTGTGCCAAAGAAGGTGTTAAAATAGCCGTTGATAGCTTAGAGTTAATTGCTCGCGAAGCCGGCGGAAGCATGAGAGACGGCTTGAGCCTTCTTGATCATGTGATGTCTTGCTCCCAAGGGGCGATTACACATGAACATGTTCTGAATATACTGGGTGTTATCGACAGAGAAATTATTTTTAATCTCTCAGCAGCTATTTTACGCGGACAAATCCCGGAAGTTCTTGATATTTTGGATGAAATATACAGCGCCGGCCATGATATGAAAAAGCTGTGCGCGGATCTGATCGAACACTTCAGGAATTTATTACTCGTCAAGATGGTGAAAAAAATAGACAGGCTGGTGGATATCCCATCACATGAAATAGACCTGATGCTTGACCAGGTGAAAGAAGTTTCCAGGACCTTTTTGAGCCAGATTTTAGATCTGCTCTTTAAAGAGGAAGTTTCCATATTAACTTCAACACAGCCGAGACTGGCCATTGAAATGGTTTTTATAAGGATGTTTCAAATGCAACCGGCCTTGCCGATTGATATTCTCATAGAAAAACTTGATAATCTGAGAAAAGACATTTATGAAACCCGGACAGATTTTCGTGATACTGAAAGCAAGCCCGTGTTTAAGGATAACGAAGAAGGTTCGATAAAAACATCGGGTGAAGTATCGGGTACTGCAGAATCCATGGAGCCTTTTATTTCAGCGCCTCTTGATCCGAATGAAAATATTGACAGGGTCTGGGAAAGACTTCTATCAACTTTTTCAGAAAAATATCCTTCCCTGGCGGCGAATCTAAAAAATTCGACTATAAAAAGCCTGTCCGGTCACCGTCTGGAAATCGAGGTGAACGGAAACGATTTTAATATAAACATGGTTCGGCGTAATAAAAACAGCGTAATTATAAAAAAAGTATGCAGCGACTTTTTCGGCAAAGACATGGAAATAATTATCGCTGCCAAAAAAATACAAAACCATGAAAATCAGGACAAAAAAGATCACGCAGAACGTTTAAAACAGGAGGCATTAAGCCACCCTCTTGTTACAGATGCTATAGATATTTTCAACGGCAATATCGTTGACGTTAAGATTTTATAGGAGGTGTTTAAATGAAAGGCATGGGAAAGATGATGAAACAGGCCCAGGAGCTTCAATCCAAGATGTTAAAGCTACAGGAAGAAATGGCGGATAAAACGGTTGAGACAACTTCCGGTGGAGGTATGGTAAAAGTTGTAGCCAATGGTCGGCAACAGTTATTATCTATTCAGATCGAAAAAGAAGTCGTTGATCCTGACGATGTGGAAATGCTTCAGGATCTTATACTTGCAGCCATAAATGACGCGTTAATAAAATCACAGGAAATGGCCACAGAGGAAATGAGCAAACTCACCGGAGGTCTCAATATACCAGGATTGATGTAGGCTTCTATCCGCTTGGAAGATAAACAACGATGAACTACTATCCACCATCTATTCTGAAATTGATTAAAAGCCTTTCCAGGCTTCCGGGTATAGGAGAAAAGACTGCCGAAAGGCTTGCGATGCATATACTCCGCGCACCGCGCAGGGAGGCGGAACAGCTTTCGAGGAGTATTGTTGAGGTAAAAGATAACATAAAACTATGTTCTATCTGTTTTGGGTTAAGCGACACCGATATTTGCAATATCTGTAGCGACCGGACAAGAACCTCCTCAATTTTATGTGTGGTGGAGCAGCCTGCCGATATGGTAGCTATTGAAAAATCAGGGGCTTTTACCGGATTGTATCATATCCTTGAAGGCGTTCTGTCTCCCATGGACGGTATCGGACCCGATAACATCAGAATCAAGGAACTTATCTCAAGAATAGCTCAAAGAGAAATTAAAGAGGTTGTACTTGCTACAAGTACAAATTTAGAAGGTGAAACCACTGCAGCCTATATTGCAGAACGTATAGAGAATTACCCGATAAAAGTGACGCGAATCGCATCCGGAGTCCCGATTGGAGGCGATTTAAAATATGTGGACCAGGTTACCCTGAAAAAGGCCATGGAAACCAGGCATGCCGTATAAAGATGTAACACAATCAGATATTTTCAAATGCCGGCAATGTGGTGAGTGTTGCAAGGGGTATGGGGGTACATTTGTAACCGAGAAAGAAATAAAGGCCATCGTGGATTATCTTAATATCGATCCTGAGCATTTTGTTGATAATTACTGCCAGGTGTCTGGGGGAAACCCGGTTCTGGCACAGGGCAGTAATGCTTATTGCGTATTCTGGGACGGACTATGCACGATTCACCCGGTCAAACCCCGCATGTGCAGAGAGTGGCCTTTTATAAAAAACGTACTGGTTGATATAAACAACTGGCACATCATGGGTGCACTGTGTCCGGGCATTCGTACGGATTTCCCTGACAGCGTTATCAAGGAATGTGTCCGCAAAGAACTTACAAAGAATCTATAAAAGCTTCCGGTTCTTTACATCTGCCAGTTTTTTACATCTAATAGTTTGTAAACATTATTCCCCGCCCGGTCCGAAATTATCCTGCGGAGAATATTCCTTGTTTCAAGATCTTTCAAACCTTCAAGTAATGAGGCTCGGGTACTGTTCCACATTTCGGAAAGTTTCTTGGTCGAGATCGTCATGTCAGTGTCTGCAAGGCTGCAGCACATCAGATATACTGAAACCGTCTCCACGGAAAGTCCCAGTTTAAAAATGTTCTGGTTCATGGCCGGAGTTTGATTTTGTGAATTCATTTATGCACCTTTATTTTGGTCCGTTGTTATTTATCGTTTGCCATGGGAAGTAAGTAAATATAAGCGTATCAAAAAAAAGTCAAAATATCACCCCTAAAAGCAGCGATTTGCTTTGATAGTCATGGAAAGGATAATAATGATTGGAATATTCGATTCAGGAATAGGGGGACTTACCGTTGTCCGATCACTCATGAAGCAACTCCCCGACTATGATATTATCTATTTTGGCGATACTGCTCGTACGCCATACGGAAGCAAGAGCCCCGAGACCGTAGTCGGGTATGCTCTCGAAAATACCGAGTTCCTTTTAAAGCAGGGCGCAAAAATTATTGTAATGGCCTGCAATACCGCTTCAAGTGTGGCTTCTGATCGTGTGGCTGAAAACTTTGATATTCCTATATTCGAAGTTATATCTCCGGCATCAGTAAAGGCAGTTGAAAGTTCCAGAAATTTAATCATCGGGATTATCGGAACGCGGGCAACGGTAAAAAGCGGCATTTATGAAAAAAAAATCAAGACAATGAAACCTAAGGCAAAGGTCTATTCAACAGCCTGTCCGCTTCTGGTTCCTTTGGTGGAAGAGGGATGGCTGAAAAAACCCGAAACCGTGATGATAATCAAAAAATATCTGCATCCTTTAAAAGTAAGGCAGATAGACACCCTTATTCTGGGTTGCACCCATTATCCTCTTCTAACAAATAAAATCCAACAAAAAATCGGCAAAAGGGTGACCGTCATCGACTCTTCCATTGCTCTTGCAGAAAATGTTAAGGATTTTTTGGACAAGCATCCTAAAGTTGACAATTTACTGGGCAAAAAAGGAGCGTTCCGGCTCTTTGTGTCAGATGTCACCGAGCAGTTTGAAAAGACAGCCGAGGCCACACTTAAAAAAAAGGTTTTGCTTGAGCATATAAAATTATAGTCTTGGAATTCGCAAAGAAAAGGCACGCCATTATAATTCGATGGAGTGCCTTTTTTCTTATTAAATCAACAGGTTAAACTACCACGACATTTACCGCGGCAGGACCTTTTTTCCCTTGCTCAATGTCAAAACTAACCCGGTCGCCCTCATTAAGAGACTTAAAGCCGCCGCCATTGATTCCTGAATGATGAACGAATACATCCGGTCCATCTTCTTGTTCAATGAAACCGTAGCCTTTTTGGCTGCTAAACCATTTTACAACTCCACTAGCCATGGTGACACCCTCCTTTTGAAAAATTCTAATGGTTCCAAACTGCAGGCTGCCACTTTTGACAAATGGATATTTCCTTCAGAATGACCCCCCCCCGCCAATAAAGACGAGAGCTTATTAATTTTTTGATAATAACCTGTTTTCGGGTAAAGTCAAGTTAAATTGGATACAGATTTTTGCCACAAAAAGCACAAAATTTACTAAGGAACTAAGTCGATATTTTCGAAAAATCTGCTATGGTTTCAAACAGATCTGCTATTTGCTTGAGCAAGCTAAGTCTGTTGCTGCGTATTTTTTTCTCCTTTGCCATAACCAAAACACCATCAAAAAAAGCATCCACCGAATCCCGGAGGGAAGCGATCTCATGCAGGGCCTGTTCCAGATCTCCTTTGTCAAGACTGTCTGAAACCTTGTTTTGGACTTTTTTATAATCCGAATAAAGAGCAGACTCAGAATCATGTTGAAAAAGACTTTCCACTACAGGTTTTGCTTTAAAAGTCTTTGCCTTTTTTATGATATTGACGACTCGTTTGAAAGCAACGGCCAGGGGCTCAAAATCCGGTGCGGTCTTAAGATCCTGAAGCGCCTGCACCCGGTTCCATAGATCAGGCACATTATCGACCGATACACTTGCAACAGCAGCGATGACATCTTTTGAAAATCCTTCTTCAGCCAGTTGATGTGTCATGCGGTTATACAAAAAGGTGTTTACTTTGTCAGTAATCTCTCTAATCTTCTTGGCGCCATTTATGCCGAAGAGCTTTATGCTCTTTTCAATCATACTCTTTAAAGAAAATGAAAAACCTTTATCAAGCATAATGTGAACAATACCGATGCCCTGCCGCCGAAGTGCATATGGATCGGAAGCGCCGGTGGGAATAAGTCCAACGGAAAAAAACCCGCAGATATTATCGATCTTGTCGGCAATGGCAAGAATCGCGCCTTCCGTAGTTTCAGGAAGTTCGCCCCCTGAATAAATCGGCCGGTAATGTTCTTCAATTGCCGTAGCTACTGCAACGGGTTCTTTTGCAACAGAAGCGTAAACCCTGCCCATAATTCCCTGCAATTTGGGAAATTCAACCACAACATGGCTAACAAGATCGGCCTTGCATAACCAGGCAGCCCTGGTAACATGCTTTTTCAAATCCGAACCCTTCTCAACGTTATCTGCCAGAAATCCTCCAATTTTTTGAAGACGCACAACCTTTTCATGCATGGACCCGAGTTTGGCCTGGAAAAGAACGCCTTTCAGTTTTTCTACCCTGTCTTCAGAGGAATACTCCAGGTCACTTTTGTAAAAGAATTGAGCATCCGCAAGGCGGGCTCTCAGCACCCATTCATGTCCGGTTGCTACCAGGTTCATATCTTTAGTACGGGTATTGTTTACCGCTACAAAGCAGGGCATGAGATTTCCTTTGTTGTCTATAACGGCAAAATACTTCTGGTGTTCTCGCATGGCGGTAATCAGTATTTCACTGGGGACTTCCAGAAACTCTTTATCAAATTTGCCGACCGTAGCCACAGGATATTCAACCAGGTTTTTTACAATCTCCACCAGTTCATCATCAGGCAAGATCTTTCCGCCAACTTTTTTTGCAGCCTTGTCGATCTCTTTCTCAAGACTTTTTTTGCGTGCTTGAAGATCGACCAGTACTTTTGCGGAACGCAGGATCTTAATATAGTCCTTGGGGCTGGAAATCTTTACTTTGGTATTATTCATAAAATAATGTCCACAAGTATATCTTCCGCTTTTTATATCTCCTAAGGTAAAAGGAATTACTTTCTCACCCAAAAGGGCTAGGATTGAATGTATGGGCCTGGCAAATTGAATATCAAGCTCCGCCCATTTCATGGTCTTGGGAAACGGTGTGGCAAGAATCACTTCCGACAGGATATTTTTTAGTAACGTTCTGGTTGGAAGCCCGCGCTCCGCAACTTTTGCACACAAATAACGCCCCTTATTCGTATCCTTTACTGTTAAATCATTTACCGAAACCCCGACCTTTTCAGCAAATTTTTTCGCCGCCACAGTGGGTTGTCCATTTTTATCAAACCCGACCTTTTCAGGAGGCCCCACGACTTCCGAGGTCAAGGATTTTTGTTTGGCTGCAACTTTTTTTACTTCCACCGCAAGCCGTCTCGGAGTTGCAAAAATCCTGGCACTGCCGTGGTCAATACGAGCATCAGTCATTTTTTGCAGCAGCATTGATGACATTACATTTAGCGCAGGTTCAATGTAACCTGCCGGTATCTCTTCCGTCCCGATCTCAAGCAATAAAGTTTCCATATCCACCTCTGTTTTCATTTAATCTAGTGCAAAAATTAAATTAGAGCATTCATGAGTCATGCACCATTAATTTTATATCAACCATTAAACATCATCTTATAAACGGAACAGTCTTTAATATCATTTCTCCTTTTTCATCAGGGGATACCCCATCTTCTCTCTTTGATCCAGATATCCTTCTGCACATGCTCTGGCAAGGTTTCTTATGCGTCCGATGTAACTGGTCCTCTCCATAACGCTGATGGCACCGCGAGCGTCCAGAAGATTAAATGTATGTGAACATTTCAGGCAGTATTCATAAGCAGGGAGAACTAGTTTTTCCTTAATCATGCGGTCGGCTTCAGCCTCGTACTTATCAAATAACTCGAGAAGCATTCCCACATCCGCCTTCTCAAAATTATAGGTCGACTGTTCCACCTCCTGCTGATGATGGACATGCCCATACGTAACATCATCGTTCCACTTTAGATCATAAACGTTGTCAACACCTTGCAGATACATGGCAATACGTTCCAATCCGTAAGTAAGTTCCGCAGATATGGGGAATAATTCGACACTGCCGCACACCTGAAAATATGTAAACTGGGTAATTTCCATACCGTCCAGCCAGACTTCCCACCCAAGTCCGGACGCCCCGAGCGTTGGGGATTCCCAGTCGTCTTCCACAAACCTTATATCATGTTCAAGTGGATCGATCCCAAGCACCTTAAGGCTATGCAAATACTGCTGCTGCACATCATAAGGAGAAGGTTTCAGTATTACCTGATACTGATAGTAATGCTGCAAACGATTCGGGTTCTCACCGTAGCGACCATCTGTCGGCCGCCGGGAAGGCTGAACATAAGCTACATTCCATGGCTCAGGGCCAAGCGCCCTCAGCAGAGTTGCTGGATGAAATGTTCCGGCACCGACCTCTATGTCTAAGGGTTGGGCAATCACGCATCCCTTTTTAGCCCAGAACTTCTCTAACGACATAATAACATCCTGAAAATTCATTTTTTTCCCCTCATTAACTAGTTGTTATGAATGTTGCACAATAACCCTTCTGAATCTATCGTTACATCTAACAGCCGGGCGTCCTTTCTACTTGAAAGAACTTTTTCCCATATTCGTTTTAAATTGTCAATCTCCTCGATTTCACCCAGTGCCCAAATACAGCCACCCCCCCCGGCACCCGTGAATCGCGCACCACAGTTGTTTTTCACGGCAGAATCTACAAGTTCTTCTCCAACATCATCAAGCACCTCGGGTGTCATCTTTCTTCTGATGGCCACTTCCCGGTTCATTAAGACCGAAGCATCTTTAAAATTTAGTGCAGTTAAAGCTTCAGTAAACTTTTGTGTGCATGCAACAATTTCAGCCCAAAGTTCACGATTTTTTCCTGCAAGAAACTGCCGAACCCATTTTTTGTTAATATCTTTTGATTCGTGTGGCACACCACAGTATGCCAGCAGCAGGTGACGTTTAAGATCATTAAAAGATTTTTTCCTCACAATGACCTTTTTTCTAAAATACGGCTTTCCGACGCCTTCTTGCCAGGTCCATGCAGTAACACCGCCATATACAGCTGCAAGCTGATCCTGGAGTCCGCACGGAACGCCTGCTACGCTTGCTTCTAAGGCCTGAGCAAGCAGTGCAATCTGAAGCCTGGAAAGCGGCTTTACACCCATTTGCTCAAAAATATGTGAAAAGGCACCGACAAGCGCCACTGCCGCTGCGGATGATCCCCCTAAAGCACTGCGTGGCGGTGATGAAGAATTAATATCAATATGAACACCTTCAGCCCTGAAATAGGCCGCAATTGCAAACATCAGCCCCAGGGGATGATCAAAAGGAGATTCATCGAGATGATATTCTGCACTGATAAAACCTTTTGAAGAAATTTTTACCATACCTTTTTCGTAGGGAAAAAGTCGTACCCGTGTTCTCAAATCGATTGCCATGTTGACTGTACACGGGGAAAGATACCTGAGCGGATAATAAAACGTACTAATATCCAGCGTTCCGCCCATATCGATCCTGCAGGGGGCCGATGCTTCAACTTGGTGCGATTCAACGATACTTTGAAAGCTGTGTGTTGCACGTTGCGTGTTGAATAATAGATGTTGCATCTGTCTACTGACCTCTGTCCTCTGACCTCTGTCCTCTGTCTTCGGTCCTCTGCCTTCTGGTCATTCCCTTATCTGCCGTAAAAATTTCAAGCTACGGGGTTCTTTCCCTAAATGATAAGGCACAAATACCTCCAGAAACTCCAGACCTTCCATTAAAGCCCGGGAAGCAAATCTGATTCGAATGGCCCTTGTTAAATCCCCCCCTTCAATCCACAAAAGATGTTTAATGGTTCCCTTTGAAAGAAATATCTTCTGCAAGGTTCCGGAAGCACACCCGTCACATACAATCCCGCCCTTTGAAAGATCAAATTTAATCCTGGTTTCTTTCATCTTCTCCATTTCAGCCCGACAGATGCTGCACCGTTTTAAATTTGGACCCAGGCCGGCTATTGTCAAAAATCTTATCTGAAACAGGATGGAAAGCGCTCCTTCGGATGTATGGTCCAGATCGAGTTCTCCCAGAACATGCCGAAACAGGTGGAAAAGCTGCGCCTGTTTTTGACCTTTTTCCATCCATTGATTGATCAATTCAGCCCAGTAGCTGGCATAAGCTGTTTTTATTATCTTGGACCTGATGTTGGGAAAAGGATGCTTTAATGTCGCTTCCTGAAGAACAGGTAGCCCTTTGCCTCGGCCGATACTGCATACCACGTCCAATACCGAAAAGAGCTCAAGGATGCCTGCAAATCGTTTTGTGCTTTTTTTTGCGGACTTTGCAATTACCGAAACTTTACCTTTGTTTAAAGTAAAAAACGTAACAATTAGATCATAATCTCCAAAATCGATCCGACGAAGCATGATGGCAGGCGTTGAAAAGCTTGACATCTCTTCATATACCAAGGAGTGTTGTAGCGATTTCAAAATAGAAATAAACGCTGACAATATCTATGGCTGTGGTTACAAAGGGACCGGTTGCCACGGCAGGATCGACATTTATCCTTGCAAATCCCATGGGCACCAGAGAACCTACCAGGGCAGCAACAGACATGGAACTGATCACGGCGAGTCCAACGGATATGGCAACTTGAAACGTACTGTATCGAAGCTGGGCCACCAAACCAACCAAAAATCCGTAAACCACACCCAGTATAAAACCGATGGCAAGCTCCTTGAAGACTACTGACCAGGTATCTCTAATGTTAAGGCGTCCGGTTGCAAGACCCCGCACCACAATGGTGGAAGTCTGGGTGCCGATATTGCCGCCCATGCCCATGATGACCGGAATAAAAGCCGCAAGATATGCAAGCTTATTTAAACTTCCTTCAAAGCGGCCTATGATTAAAAATGCAATGAGGCCACCGATACAACTTGCAAACAGCCACGGCAGGCGAATCCTTGTGCTTCTAAAAACAGACTGTGTTTCGACAAACTCTTCGCCGCCCACACCAGCCATTTTTAAAATATCTTCCGTAGCCTCTTCTCTGATGATATCAATAATATCATCTACCGTGACAATACCCACTAACTGGTTTGTGTCATCTACTACCGGTACCGCAAGAATATCATAACGGGCAACTATTTTTGCCACCTCTTCCTGGTCCGTATCGGTCTTGACTGTAAAAACGTCTGTTGTCATGAAATTTTTTAGCGGCGTCTCGGGAGAAACCACCACCAATTGCCTCAAAGAACTAACGCCTATTAATTTGCCATTTGAATCAACCACATAAAGATAAAACGGCATCTCCACATCCAGATGTTCTTTCTGAAGCGACTCGATGGCTTCCCTGGCAGTTGTATTTTCTCGCAAGGCAATAAAATCAGGAACCATGATGCCGCCGGCAGTATCATCTCCATAGTGAAGCAGACTTTCAACCTCTTCGGAACTCTCTTTTTTCATCCTTTCTATAATGGCGTCAGACCGTTCCTCGGGCAGTCGTCCTAACAAGTCGGCCACATCATCGGTGGGCATTTGTTCAAAAATCTCTACCACATCATCAAGTTCAATGCCTTTATTAAGCGCAAGAAAAGTATCTTCATCCAGTTCACTGAAGAGGGCGCCCTTTTGCCCAGTCTCCTCTATCATTTCAAAGAGCTTATGCTGGTTGGGAATCGACAAAGAACGGAACACCAGAGACAAATCTGCTGCATGTGTCTTGTTAACAATCTTCCTAAGATGGGTTAAAGCATTCCGTCTCAGCAATCTCTTGATGCTATCGATCAGTATTTTAGTGCGGTCACTTTGCATATGATAACATGAAACTATTTGATAATTTTTATAGCAGACTGATTGCGCAACTCTTCAAGCCATGACTGAAATTTTTTTTCAACAATTTCATTAAAGAGTATTTTTTCAATCTCGGGTGATACCTCTTCCAGAGGCTTTCCTGAAGTTTTCACAATCTCTTTAACAAAAAAAATCTGAAATCCCTGGTCTGTATCAAGAACAGGGGTAAACTCACCGGCCTGCATCTCTTTTATGGCATTTCGCAACTGTGGAGAAAGCTCATCAAGCCGGAACAAACCCAAATCACCGCCCTCAGCACCCAGAGATGATTCAGAATAGGTCCTGGCCATATTTTCAAAAGATTCCCCCGCTTTTAATTCTGTTAAAATCTCATCCATTCTGGCTTTAATCTTATCCTTCTCCGTTTCATCGGCAAATAGTGGAACTTTTATAATTATGTTGTAAATATGATATTTCTTCTTTCCTCCATACTTATCTGGGTGGTTGTTGTAATAAGACGTTATGTCCTCTTTTGTAATCACAATCTTGGATCTTACTTTAAGGTTGATCAGCTTTGTCCTGAGTATCTGTTCCTTTATCCGTTCACGATACTCCTCCATTGTTAATCCTTCATTAGCCAATGTATGTCTTAGATCTTCATCCGTATAAAAATTCTCTTCTTTAATCCGTTCAATGGTTTGATCTATCTCTCGTTCATCTATTTTAATTTTTAAGCGTTCTATCTCCTGATCTTTAAGTTTTTGATCGATGAGTCGATTGAGCATATCCTCCCGCACCTTGAAGAGCATTTTATGTTCTTTGTCGGTTGAATAACCAAGTTTTCGGATTTTCTCTTCATACGGTTTAAACGATCGGTTCAGTTCGAAAAGGGTAATAATGTCATCATTAACTACCGCTACAATTCGGTCAACAACTTCTGCGCTTTCCCCTTTAGCAGCAAAGGAAAATTCGAACATAGAAAAACAAGAAATATATATTATGCAATAAACTAAACAGGTAAATCGTTTGTACATAATTATAATAATCCGTAAGCCAGTTGGCTTCGCTCATCCCGCTATATAGCGGGATAGAATTTCCGAGATGCTGAATTCGGTTACGAACCGATGATTTTCTCCCACTGTGCTTTATTTACTTCAATGATATATTTTTTTTGAAGTTCTTTTATCCAAGGCTTATACGCTTCTTCAATCTTTTTTCTGCGTAAATTTTTTGTCATGGTTTCATTTATATCTTTTGACACCTTTTTTATATCCGGTGTCAACTCACCGTTTTTGTGATGCGCTTCATAATACTTCGACACATCATCAGGTGTCACTACAATCTGATCACCCAACTCTTTGGCAACAACCTTCTCCATGAGCAAACGGGTCTTTAATCCTTTTTCCCATGACTGGTAAGGCACGGCATACTCGAGCAATATCTGATCGAATACATTTTCGGGATAATCCCGTTTTATATCTTCAACAACCTTTTTAACTTCTTCATCAGTAATCTTAATGCCGATATCTTTGGCCCTTTCCCGTAGAATCATCTCCTCGGTCATCTGTTTAACAAACCGTATTTGAGCTTCTCTGACAGCCTCGGGTTGCTGCATTTCACTATGTGAGTAAAAGGCTTTGGCAATCTCAAAGGCCCTGTTGAAATCAAGAACGGTTATAACACTGTCTCCGACCCGTATAAAATATTCATCACGGTGTTTAGATTCAGAATCGGCACACCCGGCCAAAGGGCAAATGATCGATAAAAAACCGATCAGAATCATAAACCTGTTA
The DNA here is from genome assembly GCA_001751005.1 of Desulfobacterales bacterium S5133MH16. Lineage (GTDB taxonomy): Bacteria > Desulfobacterota > Desulfobacteria > Desulfobacterales > UBA11574 > S5133MH16. The sequence goes on along the minus strand of MAXL01000145.1, from coordinate 12,779 downwards.
AAATATTTTATCATCGAAAAAGGGTGAGTTTTAGTGCCAAAATCACATAAATTCTTGATCGTTAACATGTTGCATGATTTCTTTCAAGATATTTTTAGTCTGAGTCAATAGACCGGCTCTATTTGTTTTTGAAAGTTCGGCTTTTAGTATATGGTCTCTGGTCAACTCGAATCGCCCACCTCCGGAAACAATAATATCGAGTATTCCTGCAGGATTTTTTTGGTGAGCTTCCGAAAAACAAAGGGAAAGCTGCGATCCTCTCAGATCAAGCTGTTTAACGCCCGCCTTTATAGCCAATACCCTGAGCATGATTTTTAAAAGTAGATTCGAAGCATCAACCGGCAAAGCACCGAAGCGGTCCATCAGTTCTATTTTAAAATCAGCAATTTCATCTACTTCTGTTATCTTGGTCAGACGGCGGTACGCTGAAAGACGCTGGTCGATATCCTGTATATATGATTCGGGTATTGAAGCTGGCAGAGCAATGTTAATTTCCGGTTCCAGACGTTCTTGAACCTTTTCCCCTTTCAACTCTGCCATTGAGTTCTCCATCAGTTTGAGAAACATATCATAACCGACTGCGGCAATATGACCGGACTGGGAAGCTCCCAGAATTGTCCCTCCTCCTCTGATTTGCAAATCACTCATTGCAATTTGAAAGCCGGAGCCAAGATCACTGTGCTCCATCAACACCTTCAGGCGCTTTCTGGCATCTTTACTCAATGTGCTTTCGTTGGGTATAAAAAGATAGGCATAAGCCTGTTCATCAAGCCGTCCCACACGACCCCGCAATTGATAAATTTGAGCCAGTCCGAATCTATCCGCCCGATTGATTAATATTGTGTTGGCTGAAGAAATATCAAGACCGGACTCTATGATAGAGGTACACACCAATAAATCTATCTCTTTGTTCATGAAACGAAGCATTACCTGCTCCAGCATATCGTCATTCAGACGACCGTGGGCCACATCAAGCCTGACCCCGGGCACCAGCTCCCGCAAATGTTTTGCCATGGCCCATATGCTGTGAATGTTGTTATGAACAAAAAAAATTTGGCCCTTTCTGTTTAACTCATTGAGTATGGCTTCTGAAATAACAGCATCATCTATTTCAGAAATATATGTGATAATAGATTTGCGATGTTCCGGCGGAGTCGAAATTACACTGATGTCACGTATCCCCATCAAAGACATGTGGAGCGTTCTTGGGATCGGAGTAGCGGTTAAGGCAAGAACATCCATTGTGCTTCTTATTTTTTTCAGCTTCTCCTTATGTTTGACGCCGAAACGCTGCTCTTCGTCAAGCACGAGAAGTCCCAGGTCTTTAAATGCCACATCTTTCTGAAGCAGCCGGTGAGTTCCAATGACAATATCTATGTTTCCTGATTTAAGATCACCGATAATCTTACGCTGCTCGCGCATAGACCGAAATCTGTTCAAACATGCAACATTAACCGGGTAGCGCTCAAAACGGTCGGAAAACGTTGAAAAATGTTGTTCTGCAAGCACCGTGGTCGGCACAAGTACGGCAACCTGTTTACCGTCACTGACGGCCATAAGCGATGAGCGCAGAGCAACTTCTGTCTTACCATATCCCACATCACCACATACCAGTCTGTCCATGGAAACGGATGATTTCATATCATTGAGAACATCTTCAATAGCGTCAAGCTGGTCTGATGTCTCCTCGTAAGGGAAACCGGCTTCAAAATCGAAAAAATCAGCATCTACTTCCCTGAAAGCGTGGCCATGTTTAATCTTACGCTCGGCGTAAAGTTTCAGGAGTTCTCCGGCGATTCTCTCCGCCGATTTTTTTACCCTGGCTTTGATCCGATCCCATGATTTGCCGCCCATTTTATCAAGAACAGGCTCGATACCATCCACCCCTATGTATTTTTGAACCATGCTCATGCGATCTACAGGCAGGTAGAGTTTGTCATCATCTTTATAGACAATCAAAAGAAAATCATTGTTCGACCCGTTCAGTCTCAGTTTTACCAGACCGTTATACTGCCCTATTCCGTGTTCAACGTGAACAACAAGGTCCCCCTTTTTTAAATCTTCGAATGCAAGGAGCTCAGTTCGAACCTTTTGCATCTGTTTTATTCTACTGCGATGTTTTGACCCAAATATTTCATAATCCGTAATGATAGCCAGAGATTCAGCAGGCCATACAAAACCTGAAGAAACCTGGCCGATGCAGGCATATACCTGGTTTTCACCTAATTTAACATCAGAGAAAAACTCAATAAACTTTAGATGGATACCGTATGGGAGCAAAAGTGATTTCAGTCTGTCGGCTTGGGCGCTGGTTTTACAAACCAGAAGTGTGTCACATCCGGATTGTTTTTGATCGTTGATCCAGTTCGCAAGCGGCGAAAAAAGAGCTTTTTCCCTGCGACGCTTAAGTTTTAGGCTGATATCCATGTTGTCTTTAACGGTAAAATTAAATGCCCGGGAGGGCTGCCCGTTATAAGGAAAGCCTTTTGAAACGGAAAGCTGTTTAACCGTCAGCAGCTTTTTATGCTTAAAGATTTTTTTGGCATCCGACCACTTTAGATATAGTCTATCAGGCTCAACACATAGTCTGAAATCATTGCACGCGGAAACAAAACAATTTGACGCCTGCTCTTGCGATTGATCCGCAGCCTTTTCCAATTCAGCCGGTTCTGTCAAAATAAAAATCGCATCGTTCGACGTATAATCAAAGAACGTGTGAAGATCCGGATAAATGAGTGGAATCAGCCCTTCAATCTCGGGAAACACACCCTCATTCCTGACCTGATCAATTAAGCTTCTGACCTTTGTTGCCGGAAGATCCAACCGGGATGCCTGCTCCCGTATCCGTCCGATGATCTGATCAATACATTCCATCTTTAAAACAGCCTCTCGGGCCGGCAGTATAACTGCTTCCTGAATATTTTTTATTGTCCTCTGGTTTGCAGCCGAGAAGAACCTTAGAGATTCCACAGTATCTCCGTACAATTCGATTCTGAGCGGATCTGAATAAAGTGGTGAAAAAACGTCCAGTATACCTCCCCTTACGCAAAAATCTCCGGGTTCCTCAGCTATTGCCGATCGAACATAGCCGCCTGAAACCAGTTTCTCGACCAATAGATCCCGTTCGATCTCTTCTCCCGCCATTATAAGTTCGGCATAATCAGATAGTTCCTGCTTTGGGATGATCCTTTGCAGCAAAGCCGCTACCGTTGTCACCACAATTTGCGGGGCATCCTCCACTATCAAACGGTAAAGAGATCTGATTCGCCTGGCTGCTGTTTCGCTGTGATAGGAAAGGTGCTGAAAAGGTAAAATATTATAGGGAGGAAAATAAACCGGGGAGGGATTGTTTTTTCCTGAAAAAAATCTCAGATCTTCCAAATGCTTTTCCGCATCTTCTGTTGAAGGAACGATCACGACAACAAACGCTCTGTGTGCCATGGTTAACCTGGACACAAAATATGCCTGCTCGGATCCGGACAATCCCATACAATCAATACGATAATCCCTGCCGGGAATTATATCAATCAAGGGTCCAGGTGATATTTTTACTTGATTTTGATTCATAAACAAAGTAGGTGTCTTTTTACTGTGCCGGCGTAGCTCAGTTGGTAGAGCAGCTGATTCGTAATCAGCAGGTAGGCGGTTCGAATCCGCCCGTCGGCTCCAAATTCAGGCCATAACTTGTTCTGAAGAAACTTTTTTCTTCATGCCTTTCCAATAAGGCGCTTTTGCAAACCGCTATAGCTTAATTCGGATCATTGTGCAACCGGCGTTTATGCCCTGGGGAACTCGTGCCTAGTGCTATTGAAAAGTGACCCGACATAAACATAATGAATTCGTAAAAAGTGAATTCATCACGTGTTTGGTGCTTAGTGTTTTGCTTGAAATATACATGATATAATCCTCAAAACAACGAACGTCCAATTTTCGCACTAAGCAGTATATCTATATAATAACAACTACTTAACCACTCAACTTTTTAACCGTTTAACAAGGTTCGAAAATTAAAGGAGTGATTGTGAGTTATAAAATAGGCTTTGCCGGAACCGACGGAAGAACACTTTTAAGTGCTGTGGTTACTTCAACGGCAACAAGTGAAAACTATGAGAATGATTTTCAGGGAGTGGTAATTAGAGGAATGCCGGCCATGCCACCCTTTGCCATGTCAATGCAATGGCCGGTGAAATTTATTCCCACAGCAGATAATTCCAAAGAGGCATATGCCACTGCTATTATTGCCGCCCTTAAAAACGGCTCCATTGATTGCGTGGTTCCGATGCCTGAAGATTTATTACTTGATGGTCTGTTGGATAACTTGGAGGAAGTCGGTCTTTTAGATCATGTTATTGGATTCACTCGTAAAAGTTCATTTATTGAAGGCGACAAAATCGCTTGTAAATATCTTTGTCATGAATATAATATTCCTGTGGCGGATAAGTGGTATGCTGTGGATGCCAGAAATTATCAAGAAATTTTGAGGACTTGTCTGGTTCTATTGGATTTATATGGCGGGGCGGTTCTGAAGTATCCATACAGTGCCGGAGGAAAGGGCTCCCGTATCATCTTAAATTCCTGGGAGATAAAAGAGGTATATGACACCTTTATAAAAGATTATGGTAAGAGCTATAAACGACGGTTCGGTAAAAAATCAGAATGGCCGCTCCTGATAGAATCCAGAATGTCAGGAGTCGAAATTTCTTTTATTATTCTTGTTGATAAAAACGGAAGTTTTCAAATTCTTCCCACCTCCATGGATTATCCGGAACGTTTTCCCGGGCCTGCCAGTAAGGACAATCCGATTACCGGCGGAATGGGGAGCATATCACCCCATCCCATGGAAACGCCTGACCTGCTTGAAATGGCAGCCAGAGATATTGTTAAACCTCTGATAAAAGCCTTGAGAGAAAAAAATATGTTACGTCCCTGCCTGATATACCCGGGCTGCTTTTTATCTTTTGACAATAATATGGCGCCCACAAGAGTTCGAGTCTGTGAAATCAATATTCGGCCTCCCGAACCCGAATGGCAGCCGATTATCCGCAGAATAAGGAACCTGGGGGCGTTAATTAAAGCTACAATTGAAGGGAATCTGAATGAGGTAATCCCGGAAGTACGATCCGACCAGATTTCCATCTGCATCGCCCTGGTTACGGGTTCCGGCGGCCCTCAAAACCAAAAAGGGTATCCCTGGTCCTGTACGAAAGGAGAGTTGGTCGATATTGACTTTGGCTACTTGAAGAAAAAAAAGATACAGGTTATCCCATCTGCAATGACGTATTCATCTGAAGAAGGAATTTTTAAATCAGATGGCAGCCGGGTGATATATTGTAATGTTAATGCAACCGTTACACCTGGAAAAAGCAGAGCGAAAGCAGCAGAGCGTCTTCGTCAAAAAATATTGACCGCTTTTGAAAATGGCAAAATCAGGGTAATTCCCCGTGAAAATCCACAAGGAAACCGGCTGGATTTGCGAAGGGATATCGGCGATCATTTCGATATCGCCGAAGCCTTGCTTCCGATAATAGTATAAATATTTTTTACATCAATCATCTTGACATACATATCCATTTTAGCATACCGATATAATATAGATAATAAGTTTTAAGGTCTTTTTAGGAGAAATCTATATGAATGATTCCGATGACAGAAAATTAAAAGCCGAAATTAATGAAATTATGAAAAACATCAACAACATAATTAAAAAAATCGAAAACCTTGATCCTGTAGACAGCAAGAAGTCAACACAAAATGAGAATTGATGTTTGTTAATATAACAGGAATTTAATACAGATAAAAACCGCAATAATTATTTAAGGAGGCGCCATGGCATTAACTAAAAATGATATTGTCACGAGAGTACACGAACTGGGCTTCACAAAGAAAAAATCTGTTGAGATAATCGAAGCTCTATTGGAAATTATTAAAAGTACGCTGGAAAAGAATGAAGATGTCCTTGTTTCAGGATTCGGAAAATTTTGTGTAAAGCAAAAGAAAAGGCGAAGGGGGCGAAACCCTGCTACGGGTGATGATTTGATATTGAAGGAACGAAAAGTTGTCACATTTAAATGTTCCGGGAAGTTACGGGATAAAATTAACGGCCAAGGATAATTTAATTCCTGAATATACAGTATTGGGCCATACATGCCTGTTGGGCGCTCATTAAAGCATATCGATAACATCTTGTCGATGCTGAACTATCCAATATCCAATGCTCAATGCCCAACTGAAAAATTTTTGAACATTGGATAATGCATAGTTTCTTATTTATAAATCCTTTGTTCTTTTCGGCGAAAAAGTTCAGAACTAAAAATATAACCTTACCGGCCGGTCCGGATTGAAATATAATAGGAAAAATTCCGTATGCATAAATTCATCAAGCAGGAAGGAAAAAATGTTTTCAAAGGTATCGCAAAACCGCCCAGGGGAGCCCTCGGAAAAATATTGGCGGAATTTGATCCTGAAATAATTATCGGCCACCCTACTTTTCATTGCGAGGATAATATTGGCAGCCTGGTATACCGGGATTTGGAAAGCGCTCGGAAGGTTTTTAACGATAATCGAGTGGCTGTTATAATAGCGGACGGCACATATAACGACAAGAGCAACGATACTTCCAATATTGAGGCTGCAATAACCGGTGCAAAAAAAGCTCTAAGTGGGTTTACTGACCAAGAAACAAAAAATGTGCTGGTTTATGCCGGTCCCCATGAAGGATACGACAGCGCCCATTTTTCACCGGGCAAAGGCAATGCCTTTAAAATGATTTTTGAAGAAATGGAGGCCACCCGAGCAAAAGCCATCCTTCTACTTGACGGTGATTTGCGTAATGATATGACTCCGTGGCAACGCGTTTACAAAAAAGTGATCGCGCATCATGAAAAACATTACCCCGGCGAGGATTTTTTTGTAACAGCCCGATACGCACGCCACATTGTGGATGCCTCCCTTACACGCAATGTGGTTGGGCCGCTTACAACGCTTATGGGAAGTTACGTGCCCGGAGGCATTTCCGGCGACATTATGTTAAGCACTGGTGCTGTGACTAAAGAGCGCATTGCAAACTGGAATGATGCCCGTCGAAATTACGGCACGGATATCGCCACCACATTTGATAATATCGCCGATCCTAATACCCGAATATATGAAGTTTATTTGGGCGCCAAACTACATGACGTTACTGACGATGCCAAACTGAGCATCATGCCCGGGCAGGTAATCGGCGCCGCCCTGGAAAGAATACTTTATTATGAGGATTTGGATACAAGAATTACCCATCGCATCGAAAATGATGTTCCATTAGAGAAAATCGTTGTCTGGAATTCCGATCAGACAAACATAGATTTTATTAACCCGGGAACCACAAACGTGTTTAACATTGATGCAAAGAGAAACGCCCTGGCTGATAAGCTTGATAATTTCAAGGGTGATATAAAGAAGGTTCTCCGGCCTTCTTCCTATGAGGAAATTATCAGCAACCACAAAATCCTGACGGACTCCATAAATTCAAAGACGGATGAAATTGTTCTGATGTCTATCTCACAGGAGCGCTGGATAGAGCTTTTATACGAAGTGACGGGTTACGTGATGGTAACCAAGGATATCGAAAGTAGCAAAAAAGCGCTGAATTATCTATATACCGCAGCCTTTGTCGAATTTTGCTCGGAGAAGCTTAAAGATCTGGGATATACTACCCTTTCTGCGGTACGCGACATACAGGAGAATCTCGGCATCGGCGACAGCAAAGCCAAAGCTTTTTATTCAGAAAAGGTGGATAAGGTTGTAAAAGCCCTTGCCTTGAGGTTCTACCAAGGCCGATCCCGGATCATAGATAGAATGAAAGAATTAAAGTAAAATATTGTACGCCTTGATTTTGCTTAATAAGGAAGGATGACTGATTTCAAGCATCCTGGCAGCTTTGGTGCGGTTGCCGGCTGTTGCCTTAAGCGATCGGGTAATGAGTTTTTTTTCCAGAATCTTCCGGGCAGCCTTCAGGGAATACCCCTCGAATAAATCGTCCATCTTATCTGTATCAAATTCCGCCCCAAGTTCAGGGGGAAAGTTTTCCGGCAAAAGGATCGTATCTTCTGCAAGCACTACAGCCCTCTCGATCATATTTTCCAGTTCCCTGACATTTCCCGGCCAACCGTGCTTAAGCAGAAGGGACATGGCAGCAGGTGTTATCCCCTTTATTCCCTTTGCCAGACTTATATTGAACCGGTCAATAAAATGTTGACATAAAAGAGGGATGTCCTCCGGCCGGCTGCTGAGTGGCGGCAGCTTGATCGGCAATACATTCAGTCTGTAAAACAGGCCTTCACGAAACGTACCTTCTCTTATTGCATCCTCCAGATTTTTCTCAGTCGCTGCAATCACACGAACATCTATTTTTTTTGTTTTTGAATCACCCACCGCTCTGATCTCATTTTCCTGTAACACCCTCAGGAGTTTAACCTGCAAAGACAGGGGCAATTCACCAATCTCGTCAAGGAAAATTGTTCCGCCGTCCGCTTCTTCAAAAAGACCTTTTTTATCTCTGTCCGCACCGGTAAACGCACCTTTTTTATAACCAAAGAGTTCACTTTCAAGTAAATTTTCAGGTATGCTTCCACAGTTAACGGGGACCAGAGATTTTTTTGCTCTTTGCCCCGCAAAATGGATACCCCTTGCTATCAGCTCTTTACCGGTTCCGCTCTCACCACAAATTAACACTGTGGTATTGTATTGGGCCGCTTTCTCGGCCAGTTTGAATACATTCAGCATGGCATTGCTTTTGGCAACCATTTTGCCAAAATAATAATTTTCTTGAATTTTCCGAATTCGTTCTTTTAACCAGAGGTTCTCTCTTTTTAGACTTTCCCGTTCTTCAGCCTTTTTAAGGGTAAGAAGAACTTCATCAGGCTTAAACGGTTTCGATATAAAATCATATGCTCCCTTCTTCATGGCTTCAACCGCTGTATCGATGCTGCCATACGCTGACATCATGATTACAGTGGTAGCCCATAGCTTATCCCTTGCAGTTTCAAAAAATTCCATTCCATTCATATTGGGCATCTTAAGATCACAGAGGATAAAATCGTATAATGTCTGATCAACCATCTCAAGAGCATCCGCGCCGTCAAACGCTGTATCGACACGGTAACCGGATTTATTAAGTAAAGATGACAACATATGACGCATGTTCTCTTCATCATCTATGATCAGCAGACGTTTTTGGGTAGATTTTCTCTCATTTGAAGTTTTTTTATCCATTATTCATTTCCAAATTTTCTTTGTCCGTTTCCCCATTGACTGCTTGGATGGTCATCAAGGGAAGGTATATGTTTATCGTCGCACCTTTGCCTTGTTCACTGCTTGCCTGGATTTTTCCGCCAATTCCTTGGATAATCATAAAACAGACCGAAAGACCCAGGCCTGTCCCCTTACCGGGCTCCTTGGTTGTATAAAAAGGATCAAAAATATTCCCAAGATTTTCCTTTGAAATCCCGGAGCCATTGTCAATATAGCTTATCTTCAACATGTTCGGATGGTCTGACGATTCAGCGGGGATATTCTGCAAGGCCTCGCTGGTTATCAATATTTTACCTTCAAAATGATCCTCAACGGATGAAATGGCATCGGCAGCATTTATAAGTAAATTCAAAAAGACCTGTCTCAATTGATTCGGATCAGCCATCACCCTATCGTTTTCCGCAACGAGGCTTAAATTTAATTCAATATTGGACATCAACGGCTGAAATTTAAACACATCAATCGTTTCTCTGATGATTGAGTGCACTGAAACAGCCTTCAAAGCTTCACTCGAAGGCTTTGAAAAATCAAGGAGTTGTTTGATAATAGTATTTACTCTATTTATTTCATTTTCTGTACGGAGAATAAATTCTTTTTTATCTTCCTCTGAAATATCGTTCTGTTTAAGCAATTCCAGATAACCTATAACAATACCTATGGGGTTTCCCATTTCATGGGCAATTCCTGAAGATAATCTGCCGATAGATGCCAATTTTTCCGCTTGTATAATCTCTTTTTGAGCCTGTTTTAAATCAATATTTGCCTTCTCAAGGGACATAACCGTAGTCCGAAGTCTTTCTTTGTCATCGGCAATCTGTTTCAACATACTGTTCAACGCCTTGGATAATTTGCTGAAATCATTATCTTCCTTTTCATAAAGGAAAAACATCTCATCATCTTCTCGGTATTCTTCAGCCCTCTTTACCAGCCTCTGTAAAGGTTTCACGATAATCCTTGACAACCGGTAAAAACCGATAAAAGAGAAAACAAATGTATTGATGAAGATATAGATCAATAATATATATTGTGTCCGTCTCAACGTTTTATGGATTCCTTTAAGGGGTAAAACAATACTTGCTCCTGCAACCACACTTCCGTTTTTGAGCAAAGGCGCTGATATGATCAAATTCCGGCTTTGCTTGCCAAAAAACCCCCAGGTTGACCCAAAAAATCGAGTGGCTTTATCTCCTGACCGAATTGTTTGTCTTGTAAGTGTCTCAATCTCATCTTGCAAGGTACAATTTTCCCCATAGAAATGTACTCGATTTTTCTTTGCGTCCATAACGACTGCGCAAGAAAATCCTGCATTTTTTAACCTCCTGCCAAAATCATCCTTAAAATCTGAATTCGCTGTAATATTGTCCGGTTCCGGGAAAAACATTATATTGGCTTCCATTCCTGATATAAATGTATATCCTCTTGAAATTTCAGATCCAAGGAGGTCCCTTCGTGCGGTTATAATCATTACAAAATCTAATAAAAGCATTGCCAGCACTAAAAGGACCGTTAGATGAACAGCAATATTTGTTTTTAAACCGTGGGCAAACACATTAAACCTTTTACGTTTTGGAATTTCTAAAACTTATGGAAATCAAATTTTAAATGACCCCAGCTCATGGTATCCAGGTTGTGGAAGACAGGCATTTTTTTTAGAATTTTACGTGAAAGTTCCATATAAGTCAAATTGCGTTTATACAAAGAATCACATTTAGGCGGTTGCACTTAAATATCGCTGACCGCCTTTGTTATACGTCGCCTCCTGACCGGCTATGCCGTCAACTTTAATCATCGACATGGCAAAAGCGGTCATCTTTTTTAACAACAGGAACAAATTGATTTTTTGCCGGAAGGAAAATTATTAAGCCTTCTGTATCCTTACCTTACCCGTACGGATTCTTGTCAAAAAATCGGACAGTTTTTGTCACCCTTTCATCATAAGCTCGTAACACATTCCGATAAAATCATTTAAAACCATCTCAATAAATAAGTTCTTTTGAAAACCTATTTTCATTAACATACTGTTTTTTTAAACTAAATTGAACAAAAGGCCCTCGAGTCCGACTGGCTCTCAAACCAGTCTCATAGCACCAAAAGGCATATTATTTGCATGTATTGGCAGTATCAATATCAACCACGTTTAAATATAAATTAACTTTAAAATTTACAATAGATATTGGATAACACTACGGAATGAAAGGGCAAACCCGTTGAAAAGCGGGGACGCAAAGCCACGGGTCTAAAGCTGGAAAGCCAGGACAGCCGGGCTGCCGAATACCTGTAGAAGTCACCACTTTCGAATCATAGGACATTCTACCTTAAACCATTTTGGCGCCTTTCTCTATATGAAGTTATCCATTTTATATAGAAAAAGAGGCGCCCATTATGGACAGAAGTCTCAGTAACTGGTTATTCAATATAATATTTTGTGCTTTCATAAGTATTATATCTGCTTTAAGCCTATTTTTCCCGCCTTCAATTTATGCAGCATATACCACAGATGTCACTCTGGCGTGGAGCAGCAATAGTGAATCGGATCTGGCTGGCTACTATATTTACTATAAGACCGGCTCTTCCGGCACCCCGTATAATGGCACAGGAGCTGTTGAAGGCAACTCACCGATCCAGGTACCTATAGCAGATTTAGACAACCCCGCATACCCTGAATACACAATCCATGGCTTAAGTAACACTGAAACCACCTATTTTGTGCTGACTGCCTACGACACCGAAGGCAATGAAAGTGGTTACTCAAATGAAGTATCTTATCAACCCTCATCACCCGCGACTCTCAGCAGTCTTTCCATCAGCGGTAACAATTCAGTGAACGAGAACATCAGTGCCAGTTACACGGCCACTGCCCGCTTCAGCGATGGGAGCACCCGGACGGTAACGGACAGCGTCGATTGGACCGAAGATTCTCCCTATGCCTCCATCAACAGCAGTGGCGTGCTGACTGCCTCAGAAGTTTCAAACGATGTGGCGGTGACCATCCAGGCTATCTACACCTTCGGCGAAGTGACAAAAACGGCAACCAAATTAGTTACAATAGTGGATGTGCCTCCCTCAAATCTGCCTCCAAGTGCGCCAATCATCATGTATCCTGAGAAAGGTCAGGATGAAATCGAAGTTCCCCTGGATATAACAACGGAGCCCTTTTCAGACCCAAACGACGACTCTCACGGACAAAGCCGGTGGCAAATCAGCGACCAGAGCGATTTCTCATCCCTTGTTGTGGATGTTACCGGCAACACCTATCTGACCAGGTTTTCAGTTCCCCACATGGTCTTGATATCAAACCAGAAATATTATGTACGCGTCCGATTTTACGATGTCTATTCTGAGGCCTCGGATTGGTCCAGCCCTGTCGAGTTCACTACCACTTGCTTTTTCGAGGATCTTAACTCAAACGGCATTCCTGATGCTGACGAGGTAGGTGATACCGTGGATTTCAATCTCGACGGTATTCCTGACAATTATCAGCCCCAGAT
>MAXL01000144.1 GCA_001751005.1 Desulfobacterales bacterium S5133MH16 | reverse complement strand
TTATCAACCATAACTTTGATTAAACCCGGGTTCACTTCTTCGACAGCCGCTTTTGTCTGAAGCACCGGGGCCGGACATGCTAGACCCCTGGCGTCGATCTCTTTCATATCTTCACCTCACTACAAGCTCCAAATTCCAAACACTAATGACCTAACCCGGATAAACCGGCCTCCGGCTCGTAAGCCTACGGCTCTGAGAGAAATAACAAATCACAAGCATCAAATCTCAAATAAATTCCAAACTACAAGCTCCAAATTCCAAAGAAAAACCAAAGCCCAAATAAGATCCAAAGCCAATTGTTTGTAATTTGGGATTTTGGTCATTGTTATTTGTTTGCTATTTGAGATTTGTTATTTGGAATTTCCACTATCACGCCGGGCAATCCTTGCGACATCACACTAAATTAATATATTTTTTTTTCAGAGGGTTATTATTCTTGATTTACTACTGAAATTTTCCTGTGCCAGATACTCATCCACGATCTTCTTTGTTTTTAACAGTCCCTCAACTTCCCTTATTTCGACAACCCACCACTCACAACCAATAGCTTTCAGTAGAGAAAGACGGTCTTCAATATCTTCCTTTTTTTCCGGTGGAATATGCCCTTGGCCCGGAATTTCGGTATGGTAAATATGGGCATTAAAAACCCTGTCCGCATGGGGGGTGACAAAATCTTCAATAGTGTATTGCTGGCTTTGCACAGATTCGCACGCATACGCATGGCCGATATCCAGGGTAACGTCGGCCCCGCTTCTTCGAATCAGCTTTTCAAAGAGATTTGCCTTGCTTGTCCACCCCCAGACCAGATTTTCAAGACAAACCCTCACGCTCATGGCTCGGCCGTAGTTAACCAGTCGTCTTAAATTATTGATGGTGGTCTCCCATGAAAGGGGTTCCGTGGAGTCATGGCCAAGGCCAATGTGCAGGGTTATATATCTTCCCCCCACTTTAGAAATAAGACGGATCACCCGGCAGAAAAGGTCTTTAGCCGCTTTAGCTTTCTCGGGATCGTCGTGGCCCAGATCTATCCGATCAAATGGACAGTGATAACGAACTTCAAGAGGTCCCAGGGCCGATATGTCCTTAACCCATTTGGATTCCTGTGCGGGTGTCCCGGGGAGTTGTTTCAGGTCAAAAGAAAAATCAATGCCGGAAAAACCATATTCATGGGCAAATTTCTTGAGTTTTTTCGTGTCTGAGAAAAAGTTGCACATGGCCAGTTTCGGTGTTGCCGGTCTTTGACCGGCCGCTGCCTCCAGGTCTGTCAGTAGTTTTTCCATATTCAAACCATATGTTACCGCAACCTTTCTTAAGGGTTCGAAAAGCGCCTGGCAGCAAATACATTCACCGGCCTGCTTATCGTACAGTTTAAACACTTCCTCGGTCTTTCTGTACCTGGATAAAACATCCAGGACGGTCATTTCAGGACGAATTTGGTTATTTTTCTTTAAGACTGCTTTACCCAAATTTCCCCTCTTTTTTTGAATTTTCTGTGTTATGTTCATCAGTCTGCAATTTATTTCTGAAAAATACCGCCAAAAACATGGAGTGAATCGAACCTTTTCCCTGTTTTTCGGATGAAATCAACAGTTTTGAATGCTAAAATATAATTACAAAGGATATTACGATTTGTCAAACTGGATATTCCGATACTTAAGGACGGTTTTCATAGAGAAAACCGATTCATAAAACCGGGTAATAACTAGGAGAGAGGCGGCAGAAGTATGTGAGGAAGCGCTTGAAATTGAGAGAGTATTGAAAAAGTGGAAAGTTGTAAAAGTTTGAGCAACTTTTTTGCTTACTGCCCGCTTGTTTTGGGTTCTCCTAAAAAAGCGACAGTGCATCGAGAACAATGGTTATTGAGGAGCACTTTGCAGCTTTTTCACGGCATGAACAACAACCTGAACGGCTTTATCAATTTGCTCAACAGTGGTCATCCGTCCTACACTGAACCTCAAGGTTCCTTTGGCCCAGTCTAACGGAATATTCATGGCCTGGAGAACATGGGAAATTTCCACGGTATCTGAATGGCAGGCCGCACCGGCGGAAGCCGCTATCTCAAGGCCGATCTCTTCGAGAATCCTGTTGGCCTCAAGCCCTTTAAAGGAAAGACTCAGGGTGTTGGGCAGCCGTTTATCCGGATGCCCGTTTGGTTTTATCTGTCCAAGTTCACAAGACAATCCATCATGAAGCCGATCTCGCAACATTTTCATATGTTCCATGCTCTTTTTCAAATCACGGCCGGCAATTTCACAGGCCTTTCCCAGACCGACAATTCCAAATACGTTTTCAGTGCCTGCACGAAGCCCCATCTCCTGGCTTGCGCCGTGGCAGAATTTTTCCGGCGTTGTGGATTGCCGGATATAAAGGGCGCCAATACCTTTGGGAGCATATACTTTATGACCTGCGATAGACAGAAGATCAACGCCAAGCTTGCTCACGTGCGTTGGGATTTTACCGATGGATTGAGCCGCATCGGTGTGCATGACAATACCATGTTCTTTGGCGATCCTGGAAATTTTTTCAATGGGTTGGATGGTTCCCACCTCGTTATTGGTATGCATAATGGTAATCAGGATTGTCTCGGGTCTGATGGATTTTTCAACATCCGACTCGCTCACAAGGCCCTGCTTATCAACCGGTAGATAGGTTGTTTCAAATCCAAAGCCTTCCAGAAAGCGACATACTTCCAGAACTGCCGGGTGCTCAATCCGGCTTGTAATGATATGGTTTCCCTTTACACGAAAAGCACGGGCAATTCCCGTAATCGCATGGTTATTGGATTCAGTGCCGCCACTTGTAAATATAATCTCACCGGGGCTGCAATCCAGAAGTCCTGCAACCTGTCTGCGTGCGGTTTCAACCGCCTTTTTTGGAACAATACCGTACCAGTGACTGCTTGAAGGGTTACCAAACTCTGTTTCCAAAAACGGCCGAACGGCCTCTATTACGTGAGCATCCATGGGTGTTGTTCCGTTATAATCCAAATAAATCGGCGGTGCCATTTTTGACATGATTTTCTGATTCCTTAAAATGCCTGCTTGCCTTAATTTTCGGAAGTGGATGCTAAAAAGTCGAGCATGGCCCGGCATAACGGTGAAACGTTTCTTCTTTTGTCCCGGATCAGATAAAATTTTCGCTGCATGGTAAGGTTTTCTATTTTTAAGGCCTTGAGTATTCCTGTTTTAAGTTCCATATCAAGGGCTCTTAATGAAAGAATCGATATGCCAAGGCCCGACTTTATTCCTTCTTTGACCGCTGTAGAGGAACCCAAACGCGCTACGATATTAAGGGAATTGATATCCTTTGCCACCGGCATCTTAAGATACTCTTTAATGATTTTCAGTGTGCCCGAACCGCTCTCCCTTAAGATAAATGGTTCTTTAGATAAATTTTCAAAGGGAACTTGCTTTTTGTCGGCCCATTTATGCCCGGCGGGAACAGCCAATACCAGTTCATCTTTCCACAACTCGCGACATATAAGGATGTCATTCGTACTTTTCGATCCAATGACGCCCAGTTCAAAATTACCATCTATAACACGTTTTTCGATGTCACTCGTATCTGAAATCGTCAAGGCAACCGTCACAAGCGGATGTTTTTCCCGAAAATTTTCTAATATTTTAGGAAAGATATATTCTCCGGGAATGGTGCTGCCGCCGATATGAATTTCCCCTTGTTTTGTTCCGAGAAAACCCTGTATTTCATTGCATGCATCCTTTTTCATATCCAGCAACAAACACGCATGCTTGTAAAGAAGTTTGCCTGCCGCAGTTGGAACCACCTGCCTCCCCAAGCGATCCAGAAGTTGAGTTCCGACCCTGTCCTCAAGGGTGGCTATCCTTTCGCTGACCGAAGGCTGTGCCAGAAAAACAGCATGAGCGGCTTTTGAAAAGCTTTTTAGCTCAACCACTCTGCAAAATATTTCTAACTGCCTGAAATCAAAGTCGATAGACGGTAATTTTTGTTTAAGGCTTTTTTCCATATTATCTGTGTATATCTGTGAAAATCTGCCTGCCCCGTAGCTCCGGCAGATGGTACTGGGGCGTCCTATTTAACTTGCAATATGCACCACGTCGGAAGCATGAACCAGAATCGCCTTTTTTTTCAATTCAGGGAGTAATTCCCGTAGAACATCATACGTAACGTCATGGGGATGTGCGATGCCGATGGCTTCACCATGACTGTTGGCAATATGTATGAGCCGGTGTATTTGTTTTCGGATAAAATCGGGTGTCTGGATATGATCAAGGAACACATCCTTTTGCGCAAAAGGTACCTGTAACAACTGAGCGGATGGTTTGCATAATGTCTCGGTTGTGGTACGGCTGTCGATAAAAAAGAGCTTTCGTTTTTTCAGAACAGAGAAAATTTGGTATAGCTGGGTTGAAACCGTGGTCATTTTTGAGCCCATGTGGTTGTTTACCCCTTGAATAAAAGGAACAGAATCCAGGTCCCTGTCGAGTTGGTTGATGAGTTGATCCGGAGACATTGAGGTCAGGAGCGCTCCGGGCCCCGGGTTAACCATGGGATATTCATTGGGTTCCATGGGCAGATGAAGCATGACGTCGAACCCTTTTGAATGCACGGACCTGGCAATGCTTTTCTGAAAAGGGCTGTAAGGAAGTATGGAAAACGTAAAAATTGCATCGAGCCCGAGGAATTTTTCCACTATTTCTTTGTCATAGCCGATGTCATCAATAATAATAGCTATTTTAGGCAACTCTTTTGGTATTCCGGGAACCGGTTTTGGTATGGGTTTATGAGGCGGCACCTCCTTTTCAGGATAGATTTCAAACCTGGGTATTTTTGTAGCACGGGGTTTTACAACAGGTTCTACAGGGCGCTTTCGTAATAATAAGTGGTGGGCAAGAACGCCGGCAATAATGATAAGAATTATCAGAACGCCAAGTCCGGCAACGGCCCTCATTAGATTGGTTTTTTGGGTACTTTTTTTGGTCGGTTTTCTTTTGGGTGTGTTTTGCCGTCTGATTTTTCTTTTAGCCATGGGTTACTTGTTGCTACCCTTGAAAATTTCATAACTTAAAAGGATGTCAAGGGCGCGCATGACCTGATTGTCAGACAGCAATTGTTCGACCTTAAGATGACCGTATCTATTTTCAGGGGTGTTGATTTTCCGTTTCTTTTTGTCCCCTTCTTTTTCCCCGGGTTCTGTTTGGACGCCTTGACCTTGATCGGGATTTGCTTCGAGATGATTTTTAAGATCCTTTTCCTTTATGAAACCATCGTCTCCGTCACTTATCTCATCCTGATTAATAAATCTTTTATTTACAATTATATCAGGCTCAATCCCTTTGGCCTGGATTGACCGCCCGCTGGGGGTGTAATATCTGGCGATGGTCAATTTCAGGCCATAACCGTCCCTTAAGGGCTCCACGGTCTGGACCGAGCCTTTTCCAAAGGAAGCGGTTCCCAGTACAAGGGCACGCTTATGGTCCTGGAGCGCACCGGCAACGATTTCCGATGCACTGGCACTTCCCCCGTTAATCAAGACAACCATGGGATAACTTCGCTCCGAGCCATTGGGTTTTGCTTCAAAAAATTGAGTATTTTTTTTCAGACGTCCTTTGATCGAAAGAATTTTTCCTTTTTCAAGAAAAAGATCCGAGATCTTGATAGACTGGTTAAGAAGCCCACCCGGGTTGTCGCGAAGATCCAGGATAAGCCCTTTTAAAGGTATTTTTTCTGATTCGAGCCGTTTTAACTCTGTTACCATATCCTCAGTAGTATTGTCCCTGAAATTTGTGATCCAGATGTATCCGTATCCGGGTTTTAAGACAATGGATCTTACGCTTTCAACGGGTATAACATCCCGTATCAGCTTAATATCCTTTGGTTCATCAACCCCTTTTCTTTTTATTGTTACAACCACTTCAGTCCCTTTGGGACCTCTTATCATTTTTACAGCATGTCGTAATTT
>MAXL01000143.1 GCA_001751005.1 Desulfobacterales bacterium S5133MH16 | reverse complement strand
ATCCTGGAAGTATGTAAATCTTTTCATAATTTTTCTGTAATTTATCCCACAATTTCAGATAGTTTTCAATTAATTAGCATAGCTGTCCTTACTCTATGGCAGGTATAACTGTTTGAAAATTCATAATATTCATACTATTTTACTATAACTTGGTGATTTTGCATGATTTTTGCGTATATAGAAGAACACAGACATTGTATTTATGATTATTTATACATGATATTTTTTTCTAAAAAGATTGGGTTGGTGATCAATCATGTTTAAAATATTACTGATCATTGCACTAATGGTGGCCATTTTTTGTCTGTGTGTTGCTATATCCGCCTTATTTGCTGCATCTCGTGAAAACGAATTGCCTGATATCGAGGATGTTGAGGTCAATGAAATAATTGCATTGTAAATACAAAAAGCAGAAAAATCTCAATCCTATCCCAAGGCTCAGAAAATGAATAATAACTCCTTAAGAAAAGTTAGAGAATCTCTTATGATTAGCAAGGCTGAGCTTTCTAGAAAGGCCAACATATCGCCCGTAACCATTACACGGATAGAGCAAGGCAAACAATGCCGAATGGAAACAAAACGAAAGGTTGTTTTAGCTTTGGGGTATAAAATTTCAGATAAGAACAAGATTTTTGGCGATTAGGCAAATAAAAGGCACCTTTGCTTTTTGGATTTTTTTAGTAGGTAAAGAATATCTGTAAAATATTTGAAGTTATGTTGTTATTTATCAATATTTTTCTCCATTTCCCTTTCAATTGAGCTAACTATGTGGTTTTGCATGATTGTTGCGTAGATATAGAATGTAATTTAAATCACTTCTTATTTTAAAGATATAATATTAAACTACTATCGGAATTTAATTATGCCATTTGTTGAGATGCCCGGATTACCTGGAAAAGTTTATGTTCCTGAACGACAGGAGGAAAGTTTCAAAAAGCATCCGTGCAAGGATTGCTATTTTTGCCAGTCGTGCAGTGACGATAGGTGCGGATTGTGTCTTATCCCAAAAATCTGCGAATGCCAAACATCTCCCGAGAAATATACGCCTTCTTAAAAAATCTCAGAAAATCAATTATCATTTTGTTGCTTACAACGATACGAATTATTGAATGATGCGATGTTGTGCTTTCTGCTATGAAATGCACATATCATGTCCATAAAATTCGTGTGATATCGTTTTTCAAAAAGGGCAAATCCATTTTATGGGGTTTGCTATTTTATTTTAATGATATATGTATTAAGCATGAATTGGCTTCAGGTTGTACCCATGGTATGTCAGGAATTAACGGGGGAATAATTTATGAGATATCATTATCGTATCTCTTGATGAGTGAAAATAGATGCTTGCAAGATATCTTTACAAGACCGCTTGAGTTGGTCGTGTTTCATCGGGAGGCAATTTTCATGTGCGAACTACTTGGCCTTTGTTTTAACACAGAGGTTTCCGTTCATTTGGCATTTTCTGGTCTGAAGGCCGGGGCAATGGAGAACCCTGATGGTTGGGGAGTGGCCTGGTATGATGAATATGGTACCCAAATCGTAAAAGAATCAAGACCTGCGGTCCGGAGTCGTCTTGCCACAAGCTTTCTGGAACATATAGGCGCTCGGTCTCGGATCTTTGTCTCACACATCCGCCGTGCGACAGCAGGTGCGGTTGGTTACGTCAACACACATCCCTTTTATCGGAGATTTGATCAGAAAACTTGGGTTTTTGCCCACAATGGCACGATAGATCCCAGTCTGCTGAGTTTTCCCTCCAGAGAATTCAGCCCAATTGGCGAAACCGATTCTGAGCTTGTCTTTTGTAGTTTATTATCATGGCTCAGCCATCGTGGTATTCAATTGGCTGGTAGGAATGGCTTCATTCTCTTGCACGAGAAATTAAGAGAAATAAACCGATTAGGAGAGTTGAACCTGATCTTTAGTGATGGCAGGCACCTATTCGTATACCATGACCGGTCAGGGCACGTTGGACTGCATTTCTTACTGCGTCAGGCTCCATACAAAGTTGTCAAACTTCGTGGCCAATACCTGACAATCAATTTGGCAGAGTTCATAGATCCAGAGGAACAAGGATACATCGTGGCCAGCGAGCCTTTGAGCAATGAGAACTGGAACAGGGTTAAGCCAGGCCAGTTGTTGATTTTTTCCGAAGGCAATTCCATTTTCACGAGCAAAAGTGAATGAATAAGGCCTGTAATAATTCTTATCAAATTAAGGAATACAGAAAAATCAACAGATGAGTAGATATGCCATTGTATATGACGAAAAGTTAAAAGAGTACGATCTGGGCCATGTGCTTAAACAAGATAGGTATCAAATTTTCATTAACCTTTTTAAACAAAAATTCGGCAGTCATCCTGATTTCGAAATTGTTTCTCCTTCCTATGCTACAGAAAATGATCTTAAACTCATACACACCGAAGAGTATATTCGACGAGTTGAGAAGTGTGAAAGCAAAGATCCTTACGATACCCCTCTTTCCCCTGGATTCGTGAGGGGCACAAAGCTTTTAGCAGGAGCTGGCAAGCTTGCCGGGGAAGTGGTTCAATCTGGCAAATACGAAAAGGCCTTTGTTGTAGGGGGAGGTGTGCAACATGCTACCAGGAATCATGAAAAAGGCTTTGGGGTTTTCAGCGATGTGGGTATCTGTGCTGAAAACTTAATGAGAAACTTTGGTGTAAACAGGATTTTGATTATAGACACCGATGCGCATGCGGGAGATGGTATTTATGAGATTTTTTCAAAAGACTCACGTGTTTTATTTATATCCATTCACCAGAATCCCCTGACGCTTTATCCCGGAAAAGGTTTTGTGGATGAGATTGGAGAGGGACATGGTAAAGGCTATTCGGTGAATATACCTATGCCCCCTGGATCTGGTGATCATACCTATGAGTATGTGTTAAATGAGATTCTTATACCTATTGCCGAAGAATTTATGCCTGAAATCATATTGATGGTGGATGGAAGCGATCCTCACTTCACTGACAGGATAACGCAGATGGGATTGACGCTTAAAGGCATTAGATCTATAGGTTCTATTATTGGACAATTGGCTTCTAAGATATGTGAAGGGAAAGTTGTTGATTTCATTGGCTCTGGTTATAGCGATAGTCTACAGATTGTATCATTAGGATGGCTGGCTTCAATTGTGGGGGTTACAGGAATTCAAATAGAGTTAGAAGAATTGAAGCCCATTTCGCGGGATATAAATCCAAACAATGGATTAAAGGAAGCTGTAAAAATTGTTAGGAGAGTAAAAAACAAACTATCCCATTATTGGAAATGTTTTAATTGAGAGCATCTCAGGGGGTTTTCCGTATGGGGTGCATCCATACGAAGTCTTAAAATTTTCCACGCCCAAAAAGACTTCCACTGCTTCATCTAACAAATGGAGGTAAGATGGATATTTGGTTCTTTTTGATGGAAATGGTGATGCTTTTGGGAGGTGCATTTTTTTTGGGCGCTTTGGCCCAGTACCTTCGTCAAAGTCCCATTGTAGGATATCTGCTGGCAGGTACAATCGTAGGGCCTTTGCTGTTCAATGCCTCTGCCGTCAACCAGGCCGCAGAACTTGGTGTCTCTCTGCTGTTATTTTCCATTGGTCTGGAGTTTTCTTTTAATCACCTCCGAAAGATGGGCCGCATTGCCTTTGTCGGAGGCACGATTCAGGTTATTGCTACCGTAGCACTCGTGACGTTGGTCATGGTCACTCTGGTAGCCTTTTCCCAAGCCATTACCATGGGTGCCATTGTGGCCTTAAGCTCCACAGCTGTGGTCTTGCGTGTGTTGGTGGATCGTGCAGAAATTGATTCGGTGCGCGGACGAGCCTGTTTGGGAATCCTTCTGTTACAAGACATTGCCATTGTTCCGCTTGTTCTCATGGTCACCCTCTTTACATCCACAGCTCCAGAGATAAGCATCGCCATGCATATGCTCAAGATTACCGCGAGTATAGTCGGGTTAGCAGCAGTTTTGTATCTTTTGTTATATCGTGTGGTGCCCACCCTCTTGTCTGGCAAAGCACTTTTTGCCAATCGAGAATTGAGCGTTTTGCTTGCCACTACTGTTGGGCTGGGTGCTGCCTGGGCATCCCATGCCATTCACATCTCTCCGGCTTTGGGAGCCTTTGTGGCCGGTATGCTATTGGGAGAATCGCCTTTTGCCACTCAGATCCGGGCCGACATCGGAGCGCTTCGCACCATCATGGTGACCTTGTTTTTTGCTTCGATAGGCATGTTGGTCAAACCCCATTGGTTTATTACCCATATGCATTGGATCATCATGGTGGCGGTGTTGATTTTTATTCTTAAAACAGTCATCATTTACGGTGTAGGTCGCATATTTGGCCTTGACAATCGCCAAGCTCTTGCCACGGGGATTACTCTGGGGCAAATCGGAGAATTTTCCTTTGTGCTGGCCGCCACAGCTCGTGGAGGTGGCATTCTGGATAACGATACCTTTGATTTGATCGTATCTGTGACCATCGTTCTCATGTTCGCTGCACCTTATATGGCGACGTTTGCGGTCCCTCTTTCCAATCGTTTATTTTCACTCCCTTCGCGTTACATCCCAAAAGCTGACTTTCATGGCCAACCCAATGCAATGACGCCCAACAATCGGGTTTTAGTGATAGGATTGGGTCCGTCCGGCCTTCAAGTAGTTCACGCCTTGATAAAGAAACAGTTGGAGCCGGTAGTAATTGATGTGAATCCTCATAGCCGGCGGGTCGCGCAACAAATGGATATTAAAGTTCATTTGGGCGATGCCGCCAATGAAGAGGTTTTGATGCATGCCGATCTTCAAGAGGTCTGCATGGCTGTAGTTACGGTTCCTGATCCGAGGACCGCTGTCAGAATTATCCGAATGCTTCGGAGCTTGAGACCTCAACTATCCATTGCAGCGCGCTGTAGATATAATCGCCATTTGGCGGATTTGGAAAAAGCGGGAGCAGATATAGTTATTGATGAAGAATCCACCGTGGGGCAAATGCTGACCCAAAGGATCATAGAGCACATTCAGGAAAGCTCGGGGTCAATATTTGCTTGCCGCATAGCGGGTCAAACGCCTGAGGTTTCAATTTGATCCAATGTAGAATACGTACAGAAAGATTACATTTCTCACTTGCCAAAAAACAGCAACGACAAGACCTGTAAAATTCTAATCAAAATGGGAGAATATAGGGGGATCAACAAATGAGTAGATATGCCATTGTATATGACGAAAAGTTAAAAGAGTACGATCTGGGCCACGGACTCAAAAAAGATAGACATCAAAATTTCATTGAACTTTTACAACAAAAAAAAGGCTGTCATCCTGATTTCAAAATTGTTTCTCCTTCTTATGCTACAGAAAATGATTTTAAACTCATACATACTGAAGCGTATATTCAACGAATTGAAACGTATGAAAGCAGAGATCCTTACGATACTCCTCTTTCCCACTGGTCGAAATAACCGATGACGATGTTGATATAAGGCATAATTTCTTTGGTGAACAATATGCACGTTTCACTAAGCAAGGAATGGAAGCGGTGGACCTTTTTGAAAAATTCGACGGAATCCGACTGAACGGCACTTACACTGGCAAAGCGATGGCAGCACTTATAGATCAAGTCAGAAGCCATGGTTCAATAAATGAGGTGACTCTTTTCTGGGCTAATCACTAAAATCAGAAAATGTGTGTGTGAGGTTATATATTTAATGTGATCGGGCAGGCTAAGTCCCATGGCCCCCATGCTGCCCATACCAGCCCCCAAGTCATTACATTTTTATTTGACATCCAAACGTTCTTGTCATATTGGATTTCATAGAGCTTATCGTTCTGATAATTGATCTGTATCTCATTCACTTATTAAATATCTCTTGCTATTCTAACCTCACTCACGATTTGCTCCGGCCTATCTATTTTTTTCATTAATCCCATTTCTGTTAGGAGCTTAATCCTCTCAGCTCCATACCCTAAAAGGGATATTCATTGGCAAAGAAAGGCATTATCAATGAAAGAGAGACGTCAATATGAAAGGTTTACTATTCCACTCCCTGTAAGACTGGAAACCATAAAATTAGGGAGAAAAAAGGTTTTAGATCTTGAAACCAGAGACATATCTGCTTCCGGAACATTCATTACTACACTAACGTCTTTTCCAGAAGGAACACGGTTTATTCTGGATTTCACCATCCCGAGTGACAGCATTAAAGGACTTAAAGACGTGAAGAGTTTGAAGGGCTGCACAGGAAGCATGGTGCGTTCCACCCCTCACGGTATGGCGATTCAATTTGACAGAGAATGTCAGATTGAGAGTTTAAAAGCCTTGTAAAATGCAGTAGCAAAGATCAAATTCATCTGCACAGACGCCATAATAGAAATCATGAAAGGTCGAAGCGACCTTTTTAATTAGAAGGTAAGTAATGAATGACCAGATCGACAAACAGAGCGGCATTGTAAGCCGCATTATAGATGGTTCTGTCACGATCAATTCCATTGCAGAGCTTGAAACCCTACTCAAGGCCTTTCCAAATAATCCGTGGCTCCATAGAGTCTTTGCCGACCTATTGAAACGAGACAAACTGTTTTATGCTGCCGCCGATGAATATGGGACGGCCGCCAAACTTTTTATCGAAGCAGATATGACATTGCAGGCTATTGTATCTAAAATCTTTGAATGGCGAATCCTTAAACCATCCGATCATGAGGGGAAAGCCTTCTATTTATCCCTTCGTGAAGGCAGATACAAAAACACAGGGGTTCAGAATTTTATCATCAAAATGAAGTATCCTGAAATGATCGCTTTTATGAGTGAGTTGGTACCCCGGCATTTTCCTGCGGGAAGCATGAGGAAAAGATTTGGTGATGAAGAGAATAACCTTTATTTTGTTGTGTCTGGTACTTTGGAAAAAACTATCTACCATCGTTTTAAAAAGGGGGGAAGGGTCCAAAAGAAATCAAGTAAAGAGTTGGTAAAAAACGACTTTTTTGGTGATATCTATCCGTTTGAGGAGGAAAAGGTATCTCAATCAACTATCGAAACACTCACTCGCGTTGAATTTGCGAAAATCTCTAAATTAAGGCTGATGACGATTTGCAGAAAATATCCTAATGTTAAGCTTCTTGTCAATGGTCTTTATAAAACCCGTTCGGAATCCGCTGAAGAAGAATTTTCATGGACAGTTCGCAGAACAGTTAGGCACCAGCTCCCGACACAAGTGAATATTAAAATATTTAAAGACAAACTATGCAAAGCCCCTTTGTACTTCAGTGGATTTACAGAGAATATTTCTTTAGGTGGGGCCAGTATTGTTTTGGGTGCAAATTATAAAACCGGACATTTTGATACGTTGGCTGGAAAAAATGTTAAGCTTCAGATATATTTACCCATAGAATTTGTCAGCCTCTCAATTTTAGGTACTATTGTTTGGAGTAAGGAGGTTCCTCTCGAAGGAAAAACAACTTCGATAGTGGGTATTCAGTTCAAAGGGATGACCGACGCAGACCGCAGGTTGTTGCAGGGCTACAATTGTGGATCCGAGAGTGAGCAAAATCTGATCTGGAGCTTATGGGATTCGCTCATGGAAAAGCAGCGCCTAATTTTAGATGATAAGGGATCAAATAAGAGAAGAGCTTGATAATAATAATTGGGATTTGTGAGATTAACTATCAGGACATTTTATTGATAGCGAGAAGAGATACATCCGATCACATCGGGATTCCTAATTGCCATAAAAATCTATGACATACAGGCCTCGTCGTTATATTATACATCCCCCAGTCCCTGAAAATACAACCGGGTTTTCAGAGGGCTTTTTCTTACCCCAAAGCCGCCCGTTATAATGATTCATCTTGATTTTATTGCGACAGTCTTTTAGATAATCAAATATAAATATGAAAAGAGACTGAAGGGTTACCAATTAAGAGCAAGGGCATGAATAGAGATCTTGTCGTCGGTGAAAATTATTTGTTACACTCGTGTCTGGATTTTTCCGCCACATATATGGCGGTTTCCACACTTGAATACGATCTGGAAAAAAACTCCTCTTTTGCATCATCACAGACGGTTCATGCGTTGCATCGTGTTATCCTAAAAAAAGTTCACTCTCACCAGAGACAGTCCTATTTTTTATACAGAAAAGCGGCAAAAACCCTCCGGTTTCTTGCGTCCGCCGGGGAAAACCAGGACCTGGCCTCGGAATCTCTAGAGAGTCTTAAACATATTGTTGCTAATTCTGACGGACCTTCCCATCGGGCGGCGGCCGAGGCATTGGGCTCCCTTCCTCTGAAAATAAGAGCGCCGTCATTAAATGAGGAAAGCACAACAAAAGTTTCCTCAATCACATGGGATGAGTTGTGCGGTAAAACCGGTTTGAATGAAGCCTGCCATATGAAATGTATGGGGCGGAGTCTTGTATTCTCCCTATCGAGTGATCTTGTGTTTGTAATAAAACTGTCCAGATCAAATTCCGACAACGCGGCCTTGAACCGTGAGGCATTATGGATGACGTATTTGCAAACGGTCAAGCACGAATTTCCCATAAGATTTGATATCCCCACACCGTACAAGTTTGAAGAAACGTATCTATTCCGGCTTACAGATTTCCCGGACAAACTGAAAAACAGCGTTAATAACCGCATGGATTCCGGCATTGGTTTTACGGTCCATCCTGACTATTTTGTTTATCCCAATCCTCTGCCTGATGAAGAAAATATTGATCGGAACAATTTTATGGAAGTTATGAAGCGGAACGCTTACCTTCTGGGAAGACTGGCGTCCATGGGTATCGTTCACACCGCTCCGGCACCTCTTTTTCATAATCGTTTACAACGGCGCCGGCGATGTGACGGAGGATATTATGAATGGCCGAGAGGAGGAAGGCTGGACAGATGGTTAATGTCATGCCGCTATCCTAATCTGGGCAAATCGGGTATCAGAGATTTTGAGCACCTTGAGGCGATCTCAGGCGCTTCTTCCAGATATTACAGGTTTGTCGGGAATCATCTTATAAGTATTATTTTGATAGGTGCCAGTTATTTTCGCAATCATGATCCTGAACGGACGGGTTTTAATAAAAAGGGATTTCCCGTAGATGCGCGAAATCTTTTTTGCCCTGATTTAATGCAGGAGCTCATAGAAGATTCATTTAACTCCTATTATGAAGGATTCACAGGAAGAAAAACCGGGGATCGTTTGCCTGTTGATTTTGATAATTTTGTGTCACGTTTGATTGATGAATTCGGAGTTGATCGATACATGGAGGAAATTTTCAGAGTCGCGGATCAACAGGAGATGAGCAATGTTGAATTCAATGAATTTTTATTAGAGCGGGGATTTAACCGGAGCACCATAGAGAGGCTGCCCAGAGGTCTTGAAGATATAACCATTTTGACAGGCCCGCACCTGGGAGGTTTTAATCAAAGGATTTCCCTGCCCGAACTTATTCACTTCGCTGAAACCGCCGCCTCCTATTGCATATGTGATCGTTATATTTTTGATCAACGCCTGTATTGACCCACGGGGAAAACTTAGTAAAGAATCCAGGAGTTAGGAGTCAGAATAGTAATGACAGTAACCTCTCATCACTTACCCCGCCGGATCTTTTGGGTCTTCTTGTTTTTAGGAACCGTGTTATGTTCCGCATGCAGCCCGCGCCATCCCGTATCATTGCCTTCCCGGACGGACACACCCATGCGAATAAACGGCACGCTTGAATTTGTGCGGTTTGATGATTCAGTGGTTTCGTCAATTAACATCGAAATCGCAGATACGCCTGAGACTCAGATCAAAGGACTTACGGGGCGAACCTCAATAAACCATACCCATGGCATGCTGTTCGTTTTTGAGAGCGTAAAACCGCAAAAATTTCTGATGAAAAATACGCCGATTTCTCTTGATATCATTTTCGTCGGGGAAAACGAGTGTGTGGTCAATATCGCAGAATGCACAACACCCATGTCAGACAAAATTTACAGATCGGAAGGGCCAATCAAATATGTGGTTGAAGTGAAGGCCGGTTTTGCAAAATATTTTAAGATCGAAAAAGGGATATGCATTAGGTGGCGGCGTCAATAGTTAGGCCGAATTCCAGTATAAGGCAAAAAATGAGTATGCCATTCAAAGAACGTCTCTGATTCGCGCCATTGCCTTCTCAACGTTTTCGTAACTATTAAAGGCACTGATACGGATAAAGCCATTGCCGCATTTGCCGAATCCGGGACCCGGAGTTGTGACCACACCGGCTTTTTTAAGCAGAAAATCAAAAAATTCCCAGGCATCGCTTTTACAGTTCACCCAGATGTAAGGTGAATTTTCACCGCCTACGATTTCAAAACCAAGTCCCGTCATCTCTTTTCGGATCAGGGCGGCATTTTTCAAATAATAGTCTGTCAACCCGATGATCTGGGCTTTGCCTTCTTCAGTGTAAGCCGCTTCGGCGGCTTTCTGAACCGGATAAGACACACCGTTAAACTTGGTAGACTGTCGCCGGTTCCACAGCGTATGTATAGAATGCTTTTGACCGCTACCATCATAAGCCATGCAGGTTTTGGGAACAACCGTGCAGGCGCAACGGGTGCCGGTAAAACCGGCGGTTTTGGAAAAGCTCCTGAACTCGATGGCCACTTCGCGGGCGCCTTGAATCTCAAATATCGAGCGGGGAAGGGCTTGATCCCGGATATAGGATTCATAGGCTGCATCAAAAAGAATAAGCGCTTTGTTTTCCCGGGCAAAATCTACCCAGGTCTTCAATGTGTCCCGGGAAATGGTCGCACCGGTGGGATTATTGGGAAAACAGAGATAAATCAAATCCACCGGTTTGTCAGGAAGGGGTGGAACAAACCCGTTTTCAGGCAAACTCTCCAAATAGAGGATTTTGTCATATCTTCCGTCATTAAAATCCCCGGTTCGGCCGGCCATCACATTGGTGTCAAGGTACACCGGATATACCGGATCCGGAATGGCCAGACGAATGTCCTTGGCAAACAGTTCCTGAATATTTGCCGTATCGCATTTGGAGCCGTCGCTTACAAATATTTCATCAGGACTTATATCCGCCCCCCGGGACTGATAATCGTTGATAGCGATCTTTTCCCTTAAAAAGTCATACCCCTGCTCAGGCCCGTAGCCTCGGAACATGGCATCCGAAGCCATCTCTCTTACACCTTCCTGAAACCCTTGAATACATGCCGGCGGAAGCGGCAGGGTTACATCACCGATACCAAGACGTATGATCCCGGCATCCGGGTTCTCTTTCTGGTATTTAGATACACGGTTGGCGATTTCAACAAACAGATAAGAAGACTGAAGTTTCAGGTAATTTTCATTGATGCGAATCATGATTCATTCTTTCATCGGGATGGTTTTTATTAAAAAAGAAAACTTAAAGTAAAGAATCAAAAAAGGCTCACAAGTTATTGAAATTACCTGCAAGCCTATGCTTCTTTGGAGGCGGCAACCAGATTCGAACTGGTGAATAGCGGTTTTGCAGACCGCTGCCTTACCACTTGGCTATGCCGCCCCAAAAAAAATGGAGCGGGAAACGGGATTTGAACCCGCGACTTCGACCTTGGCAAGGTCGCACTCTACCGCTGAGTTATTCCCGCTCAACGATATATATTTCATAAATATGTTTTCCGGTTTTGTCAAGAGAAAATTATTTCTTAAGAAGACCTCTGGACTTTATAAAATAGTCCGCACCTGACCAGAGAGTCAATATCAAGGCCACCCATAAAAATATCATCCCTATTGCATGAAAATCGATGGTAAGATATTGAAAGTGTATTAAAAGCGGAATGATGGCGGCGATTTGAAATCCGGTTTTGTATTTTCCGAGACTGGATGCGGAAACGTCTCGTCCCTCATCGGCAATAATGCTTCTCAAGCCGGTCACTGCGATCTCACGCCCGATAATAATGCAAACAATCCATGCCGGTATCCACCCAAGTGAAGTGAGCATAATAAAAGAAATGGAAACCAGAACCTTGTCTGCAACAGGATCCATAACCTTTCCAAAGTTGGACACCAATCCTCTTTGCCTTGCAAAAAAACCGTCCAGAAAATCGGTTATGGCGGCCGCGGTAAAAATCAGTGCAGCGATGAATGTACAGATTCTGCTCGGAAACATAAGCAAAATCACAATCAGCGGTACTGCAGCAACACGAAACAGAGTCAGTGTGTTGGGATGGCTCAATATATTTTTTATCTGCCCGCCGGGGAATATTGTTTTGATCACGTTCCTACTTTTTTGTCTTTTCCCAGTCGTCAAGGAAGGCCTTGAGACCTTTATCTGTCATAGGATGGGCAGCCAGCTTGCCGAGGACGCTAAAAGGAATCGTTGCAATGTCCGCCCCCATCAACGCCGATTCCAGCACATGAAGCGGGTTGCGTATACTGGCTACGATGATTTCGGTATCAAATGCGTAGTTGCTGTAAATTTCAACAATCTGCTCCACAAGCAAAAGGCCTTCTTGGGACAGATCATCAAGGCGGCCGATAAATGGGCTGATATAAGTAGCCCCTGCCTTTGCAGCCATAAGGGCCTGAAGTGGTGAGAATGCCAATGTCACATTTGTCTTAATTCCCTCTTCCGCAAGTCTGTGTGTGGCTTTTAAGCCATCTACGATCATGGGAATCTTCACCACAATATTATCGTGAATCTTAGCCAGATGACGGGCTTCCTTAATCATACCCTCGGTATCGGTACTGATAACCTCGGCACTGATGGGACCGTCAACTATTTGACAAATCTCTTTTATAATATCTTCAAAATCCCGGCCCTCTTTTGCAATAAGACTTGGATTGGTTGTAACACCGTCAACCATTCCCATACTGTGTGCTTCCCTTATTTCGTCTATGTTTGCAGTGTCGATAAAAAATTTCATCGGGTAAACCCTCCTGTGTGATATATTAGTTCCTTATTTGTAAATTTTGTGCTTTTTGTGGCAAAAAAAGTTTGATCACACCACGAAGTACACGAAGAGCACGAAGGTTATATATTTTATTCTTCTTTTCCTTCGTGATCTTCGTGGTAAAAATAAAACCGATCTTTTTTGGTTCCGGCTTGT
>MAXL01000142.1 GCA_001751005.1 Desulfobacterales bacterium S5133MH16 | reverse complement strand
GGCAGTAGCAGCCCATCGATCTTTTCCTGCAATGAGTTTACCCTACCGCGACCAAAAGTCGAGGATACCGCAGGTCCAAGGCATAAAGGCCGCAGCTGTAGTCGTCTACCGCAAGGTCTTGATAACGCAGGAGATGCGGTATCATCGGCTTTCCTGAAAGGTAAACAACACAGCAAAAAAGGTGTTTTCATTGGATGCCACCAACGGTTAGATCTTATGATGGTTACTCCAATCAACGCAAAGCCTTTGACTAAGCCATTTAACGTATAATCTGATGTGTTGTTTATGCAATGATAGGGTCAAGTTTCGTACCTGTATAGCGGAGAAAAAAACAATGTCACCGGAAAACGAGAAGAATATAAAACATAAAATTGAAAGTCCGAATACCGTCAAAGCCGACGTACTGGAGTGCATAGAATATGAATTCAAATCCCAACGGGACATTGATATTATCATTAAACAACCGGAGTATACCTCGCTGTGTCCCATGTCCGGACTTCCCGATGTGGGCTGTATCACAATCAAGTACCGGCCGGACACTAAAATCGTTGAATTAAAATCTTTAAAATATTACCTGTTGCAATACAGAAACGTGGGGATTTTTTATGAGAGTCTGGTCAACCGGATTCTGGATGACCTGGTTACCGTACTGGAACCCAAGTTCATGAACGTTACCGGAGATTTTACTGCAAGAGGCGGCATTACCACCACCGTCAGCGCCGTATTTCAAGGAAAAAATAATGAATAAAAAAATAAAAACTCTTTATATAAAGATTCATATACTTGTATGGGTTTTGTTTTTGCCGTTTTGTATCCTACTTATTACCGGATGTTCTTCTTACTCCAACATGAAAAAAACAACCAAAAGAATTATCCGGGATTATAAGGCTCCGGATGAAGATTTGAAAAAAAGGGTTGCCATTGCGTTTTTCGAAAACAAAACTACCTTTGCGGGTAAAGGATTAGAAGAAAATTTGATCAGAGATCTGGTGGAAACCATGCAGGCTTCATGCCGGGATATCCTTTTGTTAGCGCCGGATGATCCTGACTATCCTGATTATCTTGTAAAGTTGCCCAGGAAGGCATCCGGATTGATCGACAATTTTAATCTGGCCAAAACCGGCAGACAGTTCGGTTTGAATGCGGTGGTAACCGGAGCGTTAATAGATATCACAAACCATAAAGAGACTCGAGGAATCCTGTGGTTCAAAGACATTCACAACTATGTCCAGGTCCAGGTAATGACTGAGCTATACGATACCCAGACCGGCGCAAAACTGCTTGATAAGAGTTATACGCGCAGAATCGAGGACGAGGATATATTATATGATGATGCATCATATTATGACTCAACCGGCCAGACCGGTGAAATCAGTACCCATATAATAAATGATGCGTTAAAATCTATTGCTGCGGATATGGGAGAACAGATCTGTGATGCGGTGGTCTTACAGCCCTGGAAAGGATACATTACGTCAACATTTGCAGAGAGAGTTGTTATTTCTTCCGGGGAAAAAGTGGGCATAGCGCCGGGTGATATATTTGAAGTTTATGACTGCAAAGGCGTATTTAAAGGAGCAGAAAAGCATCAGTTCTTTATACCCGGTCTTAAGACCGGCGAGATAAAAATAACCGCTGTTTATCCGGACCGTGCTGAAGGGGTTCGTTTTTCAGGCCAAAACATACAGGCAGGCTGTTCGATTAGACCCAAGGATTGAGCCTATGTTTTCACCCGATACACAGTAATCGGTTCATTAATCCCTTTGACAGTCGCTGAAGGCAGGGTCTCAACTTCTATTTCACCGGAAAGCTGCTGAAAAGTGGATTCACTGATCAGAATCTCACCTCCTTTTGCCATGCCTTGCAACCGTGCCGCAATATTGACCGGCATACCAATGGAAGTAAATTCCTTGATTCTCAATGACCCCAAAATGCCGGAAAAAACTTTCCCGGTTGAAATGCCTATACCAATTTTTAGTCGTAACCCATTTTTTTCATAAAGTATATTATCGATTTCCTTTGCTCTTTTTTGCATTTTAATGCCGGTTTTTACCGCTCTGATCGCATTATCCTCGCATTCAACCGGCGAGCCGAAAACTACCATAATGCTGTCACCGATATGCTTGTCCACGGTTCCGTTATATTGGTATGCGATCTCACCCAAGGGGGTAAAATAGTCGTTGTTCAAAAATGCTGCAACCATATCCGGTGGAACCTGCTGAGACATCCGGGTGAAATCGCGAATATCGGAAAAAAGGACGGATACTTCATGGGATGTGGATTTCAGAGCTCCTGGTGATTTTTCAATCTTTTTATACACCGGTTCGGAAACAAATTGCTTGAGTCGCTTTCGCACATTAATTATGTGGAGCTTGGCCCTGAGTTCAATATTGTCAAAGGGCTTGGTCAGGAAACCGTCAATCCCCTGGTTTGTAGCCTGAATGGCTGCTTCCATGGTCGCGTATCCGGTAAGAATGATACGGGTTATTTCGGGATTGAGGGACCCGATGACGCCAAGTGTTTCAAGACCGTTCAATCCCGGCATTTTATAATCCGAGACCACCGTTGCAATATCGAAAATGTTGTCTTTGACAAAGGATATGCCTGCTTCACCGTTTTCTGCGGTATAGGTTTCATATGGCTCACTCTTGAGTGCACGAACCACGGAACGACGGATTCCTTCTTCATCATCGATAAAAAGAAGCTTGTTCATTAGATGGTCTCCTAATTAAGAAGGCAGG
>MAXL01000141.1 GCA_001751005.1 Desulfobacterales bacterium S5133MH16 | reverse complement strand
CAAATTTTAATCCTCGAAATACTACCAGTATTACTGTGGTTAAAATTTTCGTCTTCCTTGATCTTAACGAAAAATCCTAGTTTTCGTTCGGGCACTAAATATGAAAAATCTCCGGAATGCACGTCAGGTTAAATCTTCCCCACAACATCTCTGATGATCATTTCCAGCCGGGGAGAAGCTTGTTCGGCCACGCCAATGATTTGTTCAAACGTCGCAGGAACCGGCGTATCCGGATCGTGAACATTGGTTATGGTCGACAGGCCAAGCACCTTCACTCCGGCATGGACTGCCGTAATAACTTCCTGTATGGTTGAGAAAGCCACTGCATCAGCGCCGATGGTTCTTAGAAAGCGTACTTCGGCCGGTGTTTCAAGTGACGGCCCCTTAAGTCCGACATAAGTCCCTTTCCGTAGATGGATACCGGCATGTTTGCCGGCCTTTTCCGCAAGTACCGACAGCCTTTTGTCGTATGCATTGATCATATCCGGAAATCGGATTCCCCAACTATCCTCATTGGGTCCGATCAAAGGATTTGCCCCTGTCAAATTAATATGATCATTAATGATCATAATGTCACCGGCATTAAATTCGGGATTAAGACCTCCGGCGGCATTGGTAAGTGTCAAAACCTTGACACCCAGCTCTTGCATCACCCGGATAGGAAAAGAGACCTCAAGTTCTGAGTAGCCCTCGTAAAGATGAAAACGGCCCTGCATGGCGATGATCTGTTTACCGTCCATGTCGCCGAAAAGAAGCCGACCCACATGGCTTTCAACGGTTGATGTTGGGAAATGAGGAATGTCTTTATAGTCAAACGCTGCGTATATGTTTAAAAATTCCGTGCTTTGTCCAAGGCCTGTTCCGGTTATCAAGCCGATTTGGGGAAGCTTTTTAATACGAGCTCTTAAGAATTCAGCCGTTTCGACCGCTTTGTCTTTATAATTTTTCATTAGTCAATCCTCCTGAACGTGGACATTAATCCAATGTTTCGTTGCCGTCAATAAAACAAAAAATCAAGCTATAAAATCGCAAAGCGATGTTATGCAATCCCGCATGCATGGCTACACCGCCCATAAAAGAAAATTCCCTATAATATAAATTTATTGACATGCTTTTTTACAGCCTATATTTGTTCAAGTTTGGATATCAATAATATAGCAAATTAACATTTTCAAAATTACTTCCCTAAAAATTGATCTTTATTTTATCAGGAGAATCAAACAATGCCTGAGGATGTAATCGGATCGGTACTGGTTGTAGGCGGCGGGATTGCCGGAATGCAATCAGCTCTGGATTTAGCTGATTCCGGATTTTATGTTCATCTCGTGGAAAAGTCACCTGCTATCGGTGGCGTAATGTCACAACTGGACAAAACCTTTCCCACCAATGATTGCGCCATGTGAATTATTTCACCCAAACTGGTCGAGGTCGGCCGGCACATAAATATCGAACTTCACACTCTATCTGAAATTAAAGAAATATCCGGCGAAGCTGGTAACTTTAAGGTAGCCCTGAATAACGCTGCAAGATATATAGATATTAGTAAATGCACGGGATGCGGAGATTGTGCCGAGGTTTGTCCTGTCAGCCTTCCGGATCTTTATGACGGGGGGCTTTGTGATCGGAAAGCTGTTTATAAACCATATGCACAGGCAATACCGGGAGCATATTCAGTAGATAAACGGGATCATTCACCCTGCACCATTGCTTGCCCGAACCATGTCAACGCCCATGGATATGTGGCCATGATTGCACAGGAGAAATATCAGGAGGCGCTTGAGATAATTACAAGGACTTTGCCCTTACCGGGTGTAATCGGCAGGATATGCCCCCATCCCTGTGAAGAAGCGTGCCGCAGAAAAGAGGTCGATGAACCGATCTCTATCTGCTCCCTTAAACGATTTGCAGCGGACAAGTTTAATATTAATGAACTACCTCTTCCGGATATTACGCCCAGGGATGAGAAGGTTGCAATCATCGGTGCAGGCCCTGCCGGTTTGACGGCCGCATATTTTTTAGCAAAAGATGGTTTCCCGGTTACAATTTTTGAAGCACTTCCCGTGGCAGGTGGAATGCTCAGAGTGGGGATTCCGGACTACAGGCTTCCGCCGGACGTGCTTGAAAAAGAGATAAAATTGGTTACCAGGCTCGGTGTTGAGATTAAATTTAATACCGCTCTTGGGAGAGATATTACCATTGACGGTCTGATGAACGACGGGTACAAGTCGGTCTATCTTGCTATCGGCTGCCACGCCGACATGAAGCTTAATATTCCGAATGAAGATGCCAAAGGTGTTATTCCCGGCGTTAAATTTTTAAGGGATTCGGCACTTTATGACATTAAGAAGTTAGAGGGTGGAGTCGTAATCATTGGTGGTGGAGACGTTGCAATCGATGCTGCAAGATCCGCTCTTCGATTAGGCGCAGATAAAGTAAGCATCCTTTACAGGCGCACCCAAGCAGAGATGCCTGCACGGAATGAGGAGATTGAAGATGCTCTTGAAGAAGGGGTTGATATCCAGTTCCTCATGGCTCCGGTGGAGGT
>MAXL01000140.1 GCA_001751005.1 Desulfobacterales bacterium S5133MH16 | reverse complement strand
ACCGTCATGATCAAAGAAGTCATGATCAAAGATGTTTTCACTATTGCACCGGATACTGAAATCCATGAGGCAGGTCGGATCATGCTTGAGAAAAAAATCGGCTGCCTTCCGGTAATCCAAGATGGTGTTCCCATTGGTATGGTGACTGAAACCGATATACTAAAGTTTTATGTTTTGCGTCACCAAAACAAAACCGGAAAGGATATTTGATTTTCTTATGCCTTACCACATTAAATTTTGGCAGGAAAGTTAAAGTCATTGAGGAGGGATTCAGGTATTAGGAGAAAAAAATGAGCGATATAAGAATGACCGGAGAAATTCGGACGGACTACGATTGTGAAGTAGCGGGTCTTCCCGCAGAGAGATGGGGAGAAGCCGTATTTAAGGTTGGCGATGAAGATATTGTTCTGGAAATAAGCGTAGAGAAAGATGTTATTGTCGCGATAATGGCCGGTGACGATAGTGTCTGGAAGGGCACCCTCGAAGGCCTTAAGAAGCTTCTTCGAGGTGAGATAAAGGGCAGATAGCCGGATCCCGCCGTGGCCTGAAAGGTAAACAACAGGACGAATTTTTCATGAGAAATGCGGATTGGTACCGGGAATAATCCCTATGGGATAGGATTTTCACCTATAAAAATGAACCTTTTTTCTCATGGACATATCTTATAAAACAATTATTATTTAAATAAAACTAAATGTCACTCAGCTTCAACATTATGATTTAAACCATGTAACGACTTAGTATTTACGAAGGTTATACTGTAAAAAGAGGAGCGAAGTGTGACATTTATTAAGCTTCTCGGATGTCCGTGCATCTCAATGCCACACGGCATTGTAAAACGACATTTAGGGAAGCTAACAGACAATAACGCCGGACAGTCTCTTTGAAAAGAAGAGCTATCGGGCGAATACAGGCAGACCAAAAGCGGGTCTGCCTTTTTTATTTGCCATTTATCATGTCCTTCAACTTACCGGAACATTTAAACGTAACAACTTTTCTTGGGGCTAATATCATGGCACTACCCGTAGCTGGATTTCTCCCTCTTCGTTCCTTCTTTTCCCTTACACAGAATTTACCAAATCCGGAGATCAACACATCCTCACCGGATTCCAGTGTGCTTTTGATAATCTCTAAACAGGTTTCTACAATTTCTGCGGACTTGTTCTTGGTCAGACCGATCTGATTGTGAATTGATTCTACGAGTTGAGCTTTTGTTAGGGGCATAATAGGGTCTCCTTATTCAGAAAAAAAGTGATCGTGCAACGCCGGTAAACCGTAAACCATATTGTATATTCTCAATTCCGATATGATTTGTCAAGATTTTCTTAATTACAAGATGCTGTATTTTTTAATATTCTTGGCAGTTTTTTTTGGGGGGCTTGCCATTCATCCCTTTCAGATTTCGATAACCAGACCAATGGGGCAATGGTCTGACCCAAAAATATCGTTGTCGATAAAAACCTCTTTAACCCAGCCGTTATCAATAATATCCTTTGTAACAAAAAAATAATCAATACGCCACCCGATGTTCCGCTCCCTTGCCTTGAACCGGTAGGTCCACCATGAATATTTTACGTCATCCGGGCAATAATATCTGTAGGTGTCCACATAACCGTTTTCAATAATCCTGTCGAGCCAATCCCTCTCAATTCTCAAAAATCCGGAATTGTTTTCATTGGCTTTCGGATTTTTCAAATCAATCTCATTATGAGCTGTATTGTAATCTCCGGTAATAATAAGGCTCCGGCCCTGGTTTTTATACTCATCAGCATATTTGAAAAAACTTTCATAAAAATCGAGTTTGTACT
The DNA here is from genome assembly GCA_001751005.1 of Desulfobacterales bacterium S5133MH16. Lineage (GTDB taxonomy): Bacteria > Desulfobacterota > Desulfobacteria > Desulfobacterales > UBA11574 > S5133MH16. Next base: position 13,104 of record MAXL01000140.1, on the reverse strand, counting down.
GAAGCCGTTCTTCGCTCATTTGGCCATTGGGGAAATAAACGTTAAAAAATATAAAATCAACAAAATCCATCTCGATAATGCGACCCTCATTGTCGAATTTCGGTTCGCCAATACCGTAATTAATTGTTTTGGGCTTAATCCGGGTATAGGTGCACACCCCGCTGTATCCTTTTTTTACCGTGGCATGAGACCAGAATGCTTGATAACCAGAAATATTTTTCATCTCATCAGTAAGTTGTGAATCCTGAATCTTTGTTTCCTGAATGGCAAATATATCGGCATCCACCTGTTTGAATGATGTAAAAAAATCCTTTTTAATGACCGCACGAATGCCGTTCACATTCCAGGAAATCAGCTTTATTCTTTTTTTTTTCGGCATATCATACTCTCCTGCAGGCTCTCTGTTAGAGTATTTATCGTGAATATGTTCCCATTGATCGAGCTCTGAGTTTTGGATCGTACCCTGGAACTATTTGAAACGTTCTAAAGCTCGATCCGCAGCGTGTTTCGGCAAAGGCGAATAAACTCGTAGGCCATGGTATGTAACTATCTATATTTTGTCAATATATACCATCTGCGATTACAGCATAAGAGAGATTCACGCCGTCATGGAGCGTTTTCCCTGTATTGGGATTCAAATGCGTTTGCCCTGTCTGAAATTAAGCTATTGATATCCAATGGTTAGGTATTTGAAACATGAAAACCCATATTGGCTGGATTTTCTTATGAAAATATTTTATGAAGACCTATGAAACTTACTTTTGCCCTGCTCATCATTATCTTTCTGGCATTCAGCGGTTATCACCTCACCTTTCGACATTTCCGGCTGCCGCTTTTTGCACGGATATTTTATCTTACCGGCACCGAATTCCTTGTCTTGGGACTTTTGCTCGGCCCCCAATTCCTGAACCTTGTGGACCCGGAAACGCAAAAAGGGCTGGCACCCCTGACCGCTCTTTTGCTCGGCTGGATCGGACTGCTCTTCGGGTTTCAATTTGAAATCAAAAAGCTCCGGCGGTTCCCCCTGGAATTCTTTTTCGGGGCCGTTCTTGAGGGACTAATCACCCTTGCCCTGGTTTTTGCCGGGGTGTATCTGACCCTTGTGATCTGCTGTGATATCCCCAATGCTTTTATGATAGTAGTTGCCATTACCCTTGCAGCAGCCAGCGGTTGCACCGCCCAGACCGGGCTTGCATTTCTATCCCCGGATCGCATTGCCAAACGTCAAAACACGGTGAAATTCTTGAGGTTCATTTCCAGCGTTGACGGCTTGATCCCCCTCCTTATTTTCGGACTGTGCTTTTTCTACAATCCGTCAACGGGCTTGGAGGGATCATGGCTGGGAGGGCTCTGGCCGGGAATTCTGACCAGTCTTGGCGCCAGTTTCGGTCTGCTTCTGCTTTTTACCCTTTTTATCAGCCACCGTCGTTTTCAACGGGAACTGATCCTGGTGGTTATCGGCATGACAATGCTTACCAGTGGTTTGGCCTCCTCACTGAAGTTTTCTCCGCTCCTTACGAATTTTTTCGTGGGATTCTGGCTCGTGAATCTGTCCAGGGATAAAGAAAGAATTTATCAGATCTTGATGACGGTTGAAAAACCCACATATTTGCTTTTATTGGTTTTCCTGGGCGTATGCGTAAGATTCGACTCCATGGGATTGGTTTTGCTCGCGCTTGTGTACTGCCTTTATAGAGCCCTGGGAAAATTTCTTGCGGGATTTTTGGTGACTCGCGTAAACCCCGAGTTACAAAAATATCCTGGTCAGTTGGGTTTCGGACTTCTTGCGCAAGGAGGACTTTCTCTGGCAATATTACTGGACTTTCAACAAGCATTTCCTTCCCGAATCTCAACGTTTGTCATCAGCTTTGCGATCCTTGCGGTAATTTATAATGAATTTCTGAGCCATTATTTCCTCGAACGCCTGTTTAAGGAAGGTGCTTAATGGGCCGGTACAAGCAATATATTCCGGATCTGAAAATCTATGGCATCACCCTGTTTATTTTGGTCGGGTTTGCCTTCTGGATCAAGATCATCCACATAGAATCCGACTGGCAGCAAGCAGGGCTTACCACCTTTTCTTTAGGCTTCATACTGCTGGCCGCCTATATGACGGCACAGATATTAAGGATCGCAGGCTTGCCGATGATCAGCGGATATATCTTTGTAGGAATCCTTGCCGGCCCCTATATGACCGGGTTCCTCACTCATGACATGGTTGCCCGGTTTCGCCTTGTGGATGATCTCGCTTTAAGCTTCATCGCCTTGACCGCAGGAGGGACCCTGCAATTGCAATTTCTTAGAAAACGGGGCAAGGCCATTGCCGTAAATATTCTCCTGATCACCCTCATGGTATTTGCTCTTGTATTTTTTTCCTTCTTTTTCATAGGGAACTGGTTGAACCTTATGCCCAATCTCACCTATTCTCAGACAATAGTAATAGCCTGTCTCCTGGGTGTCATAGCCGTAGCGCGGTCGCCTTCGTCCGCAATCGCAATTATCAATGAATGCCGGGCTGCCGGAGTGTTTACGACAACCGTTCTTGGCGTTACCGTGGCCATGGACGTGCTGATTATCGTCTTCTTTACCCTGGCCATGACCGTGTCGGAAATAATCCTGGGCACCGGCACGGCCATAGATTTCCGGATGATCACCGTCTTAACCCTGGCGGTAGCGGGGTCACTCGCCCTCGGAATTGTGCTTGGGAAAGGTATTTCCTTATATGTTGAAAGGGTGGGTCACGACCTTTCCCTGTTTCTTTTGTTTTTTGCCTTCTCCGTGTTTAAGGCCTCCATCTGGTTTAATCATTTTATGGAGACCCATTTTGCTGTTTCGCTTCATCTTGAGCCCTTGCTGATTTGCATCAGTGCAGGATTTACGGTTCAAAATTTCAGCAAGTGCGGCCACATTTTCATGGAAGGTCTGGGGCGCTTTGAATTACCCATCTTTGTGCTTTTCTTTTCACTGGCAGGGGCGTCGCTCAATCTTGATGCGCTATACATGACGTGGCCTTTGGCAGCATTTCTGTTTATAATCCGGACTATCGGTATTTTTGGGTCCACATGGTTTGCAGGTATTCTTAACCGGGACCCTCCTCAACACAGACGGATTGCCTGGATGGCATACATTACTCAGGCAGGAGTGGCTATTGGCTTAGCCCAACTGGCGCAACGCCGATTCCCTGAACTCGAGAATTATCTGACAACGCTGGTCCTGGCGGTCATCACAATTAATCAGGTGGTGGGGCCCATAACATTCAAAATAGCCCTGAAAAAAGCAGGCGAGGTGGAACAAGAGTAAAAATATCAACCGGAATTTTTCCTGACTTTTTCTTTTAACGGTTTGCCGAGTTTTTTTTCCATATGGTTTCGTTGCTCCATCCGGTCAACCGCCATACCCAGTCGCCCAAAGGCTTTAATGGGGGCAATAAAATATACCCCCTGGTGAGGTTTTCCGGTTTGGGAACAAATCATTTCAAGATAGGCAACCGCCTTGTCAAGAGTCTCCTGGTTTTCAATGGCCGTAAAAAGGGTTTTATTGTGGATCATTCCACCGCTGGTAAGAGACCGAAAACCCGCGAAAATAGGGATGTTATGGCTTATCAATTGAACCAGGTCGGTAGTTTCCGCCACGGTTGCACCGGTGATGCCCATATCCAGCCAACCGGTAATAAGCTGATCAAGCAGTTCTTCATTGTTAAGTACGGCAATCAAAAGGTACACCGGTCACCCCTTGAGTTTTAAAAACGATTAATGAAAGGCGATTTCCTCTTCAATGCGTTTAATCTCTTGCCAAAGGTCGTTTGCATTGTGGGTCTGTCTGACAAAATCCAGAAATTCGGTTCTCTTGCAAAGCCGGGAAATCCCGGCGAGGATTTGAATATGCAAGTGAGTCTGGTTCTCCGGGACAATGAGCGCCAAAATGATATCCACGGGCAATTTGTCCAGGGCATCAAAATCAATGGAATCGGCAAGACGGATCAAAAGCAGTGCAGGATCATGGGTTTCCCCACTGGCGGCGTGTGGAATGCCAATGCCGTTCCCGATACCCGTGGACATGGCTTCCTCCCGCTCTATCAAGCTGTCATAAAGCAACCGGGCATGGGTCACCGCACCATCCCGGGCAAAAGTATCCGCCACAAAGTGAATAACCTCATCTTTGTCCTTTAGAGAAACATTTAAGAAAATATGTTTGGCACTGAGGCGTTTATAGATTTTCATGCGAGTAACCGACCTTAAACAGAAATAAGTCCTTAGGTCATTTTGAATTATTTTGTCGCTTCTCCTATATTATCAAAATATTGGACCATAGACAAGTCTTTGACCAAATAGTAATTATCTTATCTTAAGATATGGCATCCAAAATATGAAGTTATTTTTGAGTGAACCCTAACTTTCAAATTCAAGCCTAGTCACCGATATAATCAGCGGCAGGTCAAGCAACTTTTCAACAACATTATCGGAAATGCGGACATTGGTTTTAAGGAAAATGATATTCATTTTTCCGGTTTCTTCCTGGCCCAAATGCATCTGGTCAATGATAATTTTTTTACTGCCGAGAAGTGTTGAAAAACTTCCAATGGCCCCCGGCTTGTTAAGCGTATATATCAGCGCCAGATGACCTTGAGGGATAAGCTCAATCCGAAAATTGTTAATTGTTACGATCCGAATTTTATTCTTGCCGAATAGTGTTCCGGACACCATATTTGTAACCTTAGGCGTGGTAACACGGACGGTAATCAGGTTGATATATTCTTCAGACGCATCACTGGTTATCTCTTTGACTGTTATCCCTCTTTCCTTTGCAAGGACCTGGGCATTGACGAAATTGACATCATCCTTAACCACAGGGGCCAGCAAACCTCTTAACACCGCTATGGACACCGGTGACCGGTCAAGCGCCTTAAAATCACCGGCATATTCAATAGAAACTTCTTCAATGGGCCCCCGGACAAGCTGGGCATGGAGACTACCCATATGATTGGCAAGGGTCAATAAGGGCTTCAGCTTGTTAAGAAGATCACCGGTTACCGACGGAACATTAACGGCGTTTAGAATCGAGTCGTGCTTGAGATAATCAATAATCTGTGCGGCCACATCAACGGCCACTTTGGTCTGAGCCTCCTGGGTGGACGCACCCAGATGGGGTGTACAAATCAGATGTTCATGCTCGATTAACGGACATATGCCGGGAGGTTCATTCTCAAAAACATCCAATGCCGCGCCGGCAACTTTGCCTGACTGCAAGGCCGCATAAAGGTCATCCTCATCAACAATCCCGCCCCTGGCGCAGTTTACGATCATGACCCCGTCTTTCATCTGCTCGAAGGCCGCCTTATTCAGCAACCCGATGGTTTCCTTAAACTTGGGAACATGCACCGTAATGTAATCGGATCTGCGGTATAGATCTTCAAGGGAAACACTTTCAAATCCGGCCTTTTCCATCTGCTCGGACGTTACATAAGGATCGTAAACAATTACCTGCATTTTCAGCCCGCGCGCGCGATCAGCGACAATAGACCCGATTTTTCCATATCCGATCACTCCGAGGGTTTTGTTGAATATTTCTCTTCCCTGCAGTTTCTTCTTGTCCCAGCGGCCGGCCTTCAATGATGCGGTGCCTTCGGGCACATTGCGCGAAAGGGCCAGTAACATGCCGATGGAATGCTCGGCAGTGGTAATAACATTGCCTCCGGGAGTATTCATTACAACGATTCCGCGCTTGGTCGCCGCCGGGATATCCACATTATCGAGACCAATCCCGGCACGACCCACAACTTTGAGTCGCGTTGCAGCGTCTAAAAGATCCTCTGACACCTGTGTTGCACTCCGGATAATAAGGGCGTCATATTCTCCGATAATGCGTTTAAGTTCCTGGTGAGACAGTCCGGTCTTGACATCAACGTCAATTCCGTCTTCTTCCTGCAGCATCTTGATACCGGCTTGTCCCAGATTATCGCTGACCAACACTTTCATGAGATTTCTCCTCATTCAGGTTGATGTTCAAAAGTGATTCCTGCAGAGCGTTTTGGATTACACGGCAAGTTGCCAATCAGAATAAAGTTTATCCCATTCCTCATAAATCCGGCCGGGGTCGCGGCGAAGATCCAGACGATTCGACTTCTCAAAAGCCGCCCGGGCTTTCTCAAATTCGGCCTCGGTAATATTGCCTTGTTCAAACAGTATCTCCGCCGCCTCAAAAGTTTCATGTGCCTCCCGCGGAACCACCCTGACCAGACCCTGGTCAAATGCCTGCAAAAGCGTATTCCTGAGTTTTTTCGCCACGTCACCTCTCTTCTCTCCGGGTTTGACCGTCGCATTTTTGCTAAGGTAGCACACCCGAGAGCCGTCGGATATGAGTTGTTGTTTTTCTTGATTCCAGCTGATATTCGATGGAACAATAAGAATGCCCCGTTTTGCGAGGCTCTTGAAATTGATAAGAACCTGTTCATATTTGGTATAAGAATCAGGATATCCCCTCTGCCCCTGGGCTCCACCCGGGCCTGTAACCAGCGCAAGACAGATAGAAATTTGATCCCTGCGCACATCCGGAGACACCGCATCAAGCCGGCCATGGAGTGCGGCAACAAGCAGTTCGCCCAGATTCTTAAGCCGCCGGGCAACAACCTGCATCTCAGGTTCACCGGCCCGAATATTCATTTCATAAACAAGAATGCCCACGGGTTTTCCGGTAACCGGATCCATGGATACGCGACAGCCCGGATAGAGAATACAGGGCCGGAGAATCCCTCCCTTTTTCATCTGATCTACAAAAGGCCGGATCACTTTATTGCCGACCAAATTTATAAGGTCAGGCGTCTCGGCGGGGTGCATACCAATTGCAGCCATACCCCCGGTAACCGGGTTGGTCTGGCTTGGGGGCCCTTCAAAGCGAAGGGGATAATCCATGGCCGTAGGGAGAATGCAAAAGTTTCCCGTTCCGTCAATTAAAGCGGTAAAGCTGATCTCAATTTCGGATTTCCAGGCTTCAATCAAAAGCGGCCATTTATTGTCCCCGTGCAGTATCTTGTAGTTTTCGCTATAATCTTTCAGCAGTATATTCCATACTTCGAGAATGTCTTCAACCCGGAAAACCGGTCGGGAACCTTTGCCGCCCGCGCTGTAAGGATACTTGAAAACTGCGCCGCCGTGGTTGCGCATGAACTGAGTAACAATACTCTTTATTTGCTGAAGGTTTTTCGCATCCGCCACTTTGAACGGGGCAACCGGCACACCGGCTCTTCTCATCCAGATCTTTGCCTTAACCTTATCCCCTTCGATGAAAGACGCTTCTTTTGTAAGGCCAATGACCTGATCCCCATAACCCGCCTCAATGAGTTCATTTACGATGCCTTCATAAATCAAATCTTCAGGCATAATCACAACATAGTCAATTTCTCCGTTTTCAAAGGCCGTTATAATGGCGGATTTGTAATCAGCAACTGAGTTTCCTTGAACGGGAAAAATTTTCACGGCCCATTTTTTCTTTCCTCTGACAGCATCCAGTACCAGGCCCATACCAGTCATGCCCTTGATGATGGCGCCAACAAACTTTTCGCTTTCAACGGTTGATATCGTATAGGCACACATACAGGTCCTGCCATCCGGCCCAACAACGCCGATCGTCTTTTTCGCCATATTATTCCTTCCTTCATAGAGAATCTGATTTTTCGGCACACGTGCCATGGAATTTTTATGCCGTAATCTCTCCCTTTAGTTAAAGTTTCTTATCCAATAGTTTATTGTTATTTTCATCTTCAGCAATTAAATTCATCAGATATTTGCCGTACTCGTTTCCCATCATTTCGGATGCAAGGTCTGCCAATCCCTCTTTGTTTATGTAACCCAGACGAAAAGCGACTTCCTCAACGCATGATATTTTAAGTCCCTGTCGTTCCTGAATGGCCTGGACATAACTGGCCGCTTGCTGCAGGGCTTCTTGAGTACCTGTATCAAGCCAGGCATAACCTCTCCCAAGAAGCTCCACATGGAGATCACCCCTGCGCAAATACTCCAAATTAACGTCTGTAATCTCAAGCTCACCCCTAGCGGACGGCTTGAGTTTTGCAGCAATTTCCACCACATCATTGTCATAGAAATAGAGACCCGGAACAGCATAATTCGATTTGGGTTTTTTCGGCTTTTCTTCGATACTGATGACCTTCCCGTTGAAATCAAATTCTACAACACCGTAACGCTGCGGATCACGGACTAAATACCCGAAAATCAGACCGCCTCTATTAAGCTGAACAGTTCTTTTCAGTATATCGGTAAGATTGTGGCCGTAGAAGATATTATCCCCTAAAATAAGGCAGACCGAATCTTTCCCAATGAATGATTTGCCGATGATAAAGGCCTGCGCCAGTCCTTCGGGCCGTGGTTGCTCTTCGTAATACAAAGAAAGCCCGAGTTGAGAGCCGTCTCCAAGGAGTTTTTTAAATAAAGGTAAATCCTCGGGCGTAGAAATAAGAAGTATTTCCCGTATCCCGGCCAGCATTAAAACAGAGAGCGGGTAATAGACCATGGGCTTGTCATAGACAGGTAAAAGCTGTTTGCTTACAACACGGGTAATGGGATAAAGCCGGGTTCCGGAACCGCCGGCCAAAATTATTCCTTTCATATTCTATTTTCCTTTCTCATGCCATAACGATCTTTTCTTTTGCCCCCTTAATCCCCTTTGTGGCATTTCGGGTATCAATAATCAGATTGGAATGCTTTACGATCTCGGCAAAGTCATAGTCGCTGTGATCGGTAACAATGATCACAGCATCCATCTCGGCAAGGATTTCCCGGGTAATGGGAGTTGACTCCATCTGGAAATTGTATTTTCGGGTGGTATGCAGCTTGGGTATCCACGGATCATTGTAGCTTAGAATGGCGCCCTTTTCCAAAAGCATTTTCATGATTGCATAACCCGGAGACTCTCTATCGTCATCCACATCCTTCTTGTAAGCGATTCCAAGTATTAACATGCGGCTTCCATTAAGGCTCTTTTTGTTTTTATTGAGAGCTTCCACTGTTTTTTCAATCACGTAATACGGCATGGAAACATTGATCTCTCCGGCAAGTTGAATAAAACGAGTTGAAAAATCATACTCTTTTGCTTTCCAGGCCAGATAAAACGGATCGATGGGAATACAATGTCCCCCCAGGCCGGGTCCGGGATAAAACGGCGTATAACCAAAGGGCTTCGTGGCTGCGGCGTCAATAACCTCAAACAGGTCGATTCCCATCTTGTGAGCAAGAATCTTCAGTTCGTTAACCAGTGCGATATTCACGGAACGAAAGGTATTTTCAAGAAGCTTGGTCAGCTCGGCTGCCTGAGTAGAAGAAACAGGCACCGACCGGGTAATGGAGTTGTACAGATCCGTTGCGACTTCCAGGCAGTAACTTGTGATGCCACCCACGACTTTAGGGATATTGGTAGCAGTGAATTTTTTGTTTCCCGGATCTTCCCTCTCCGGAGAAAAGGCAAGAAAAAAATCCTGTCCGACCTTCATGTCATGTGACGAAAGTCGCGGGAGAAGCATTTCCTCAGTGGTCCCGGGATAGGTTGTACTCTCAAGAACAATAAGCTGCCCGCTGCGCAAATTATTTGCGATGGTCTCGGTAGTTTCCAAAATAAAGCTCAAATCCGGCTCCATCTTGTCGGAAAGGGGGGTTGGCACACAGATCAGTATGCAATCCGCCTCTCTTAAACGGCTGAAGTCAATGGTTACATCAAACTGTTTTGCATCTATCATTTTCTTAATCTGATTGGCCGGAATGTGCTTGATATAAGATTCTCCGTGGAGAATCTTATCGATCTTTCGTGAATCCAGATCAAAACCGATGACATTAAACCCCTTTTCCCCAAAATGAATGGCCAGCGGCAATCCCACATAACCAAGGCCGATGATGCCTATTCGGGCTGTTTTTTGCTCTATCATCTCAAGCAGTTTTAATCGTACTGCACTATTGTTTTCCTTATGCATATTCTTTTAACCTTTATTGTAACCGTTCACAGGTTCAGGGTTCAACGTTCAGGGTTAAGGACAAAGAAAGCATTGAAGATCCGAAGTCCTCGTTACAAGTGTTCATTTTCCCAAGTAATTGCCAATTTTAGATATCAGAAAACCAATAACTATTAACGAATAACGATTAACACCTAATCGAGTTTTGACTCGATTAGGGTTATACTAATAATATTAAGAGGATCATTTCCGGCGTTTTCAACCATAACACTCTGATCTTCAGAAAGCATCACGGATTCCCCTTTATTCAACAGCCGGCTCTGATTGTCTATGGTTGTTCTCGCCACTCCTCGGATGACAACCAACTGTTTTCTAGTGGAGAGATCGGTTTTGGTCTCAAGCTCTGAACCGGGATATAGGACAAGTTTTGCTACCGTGCAATCATCATTCATTTCCAGCACGGTTGAAGTTCCCCAAGAGGAGTACGATGTCTTATGCTTTTGATATTCACTCCGCCCCCTTTGCTTTAGCTTTTCCACGATAGATTTCACATCCCGGCTGCTTTCCATATCGGAAACAAATACAGAGTCCGGCGTTTCCACAACAACCATGTTTTTAATTTTGTTGGTTGCAATCAGTCGTTCATAGCCCATGATAAAACAATTTTTAGTATGGTTGGAAATAACGTCGCCGTCAATAACATTGCCGTTTGCATCCTTTGGAATGAAATCATATAAAGATTTCCATGATCCAATATCGCTCCATCCGAAGTCTGAAGGCAACACGGCAGATTTATTTGTTTTCTCCATAACAGCATAATCGATAGAGATATTCGGCAACCGTTCATAGTCTTTTTGAGATACTATACTTCCGGATAAATCCAGCTGCTCCATTTTTTTAAGAAGTTCAGGCTGGTGGATCTTCAACTCTTTCATCATTACAGATGCCTTAAATGTAAACATTCCACTATTCCAGAAGAAGTTGCCTGCTTCAACATATTTTTTTGCCGTTTCCATATCCGGCTTTTCAACAAATCTTTTTACAGAAAAGGCATGTTCCCTAATTTCACCGGCGCCCTCAATATATCCGTAGCCCGTTTCCGGATAATCGGGTTTGATTCCGAAGGTCACAATATATCCCATCTCGGCAAGTTTTATTGAGGATAATATTTTTTCATGAAAAGCATCATTATTGCGGATCACATGATCAGCGGGAAAAATGCATAACACAGCATCATCCTCATTATCAAGGATATGGAGCATGGCCAATAGAATGGCAGGCGCCGTATTGCGGCCACAAGGTTCCGCAATTATCTTTTCATCTGTCCGGATACCGATTTCCTCAATATGTCTTGCAATTTCATGAACATGTTCTTTCCCGCAAACAATTCGGATATTTCCCTCATCGAGCAAAGGGACCAACCGTTTAATGGTGCTTTGAATGAGTGAATCATTACCAATAAATTTAACGAGTTGCTTTGGATGGAGTTCTCTTGATACGGGCCAGAGACGGGTTCCTGACCCACCTGCCAGCAGGATCGGATATACATTCAGTTTATTTTTCATAGGACCAGGCCTTTTTCTATATGCTTGCTTCTTTCTGATGCCATTTCCATGCTGTTTTTATGATTGTTTCCAAGTCCTCATACTCCGGTTTCCAGCCAAGTGTTTTTTTTATTTGGTCGGAACTGGCAATCAGAATTGCAGGATCGCCCGGCCTTTTATCCGCTTCAATTGCCGGAATCGGTTTTCCGGTCACCTTTCTTGCCAGTTCAATCACCTCTCGAACTGAATATCCTCTGTTGTTTCCGAGATTATACACGGCACTATCCCCTCCGGACAAAAGTGATTTAAGTGCCAGCAAGTGGGCACTGGTCAGATCACTTACATGTATGTAGTCTCTTATGCATGTTCCGTCGGGAGTCGGGTAATTGGCGCCGAAAATTTTTATATTTTCTCTCCGGTCGGTGGCCACCTCCAGAACCAAAGGAATTAAATGCGTTTCGTTGCGGTGTCTTTCTCCAATTTTACCTGATTTGTCTGCGCCGGCAGCATTAAAATACCGGAGGCTTATGTATTTGAAGCCGTATGCCGAATCACAATCCTTAAGCATCCTCTCAACGGCAATTTTGCTTGCACCATACGGGTTGGTCGGGTTGCAGGGATGGCTTTCCGTAATCGGAATTTCAACCGGCTCACCGTAAACCGCTGCCGTAGAAGAAAAAATAAACCTCTTCACGTTATGGCGAATCATTGAATCCAAAAGTTCTGCGGTTGCCGCCATGTTGTTGCGATAGTACTTAAGCGGCTTTTCCACGGATTCGCCCACAAGTGAAAAAGCTGCAAAATGCATGACCGCTGAAATGGTATGAGTTGAAAATAAATTGTCAAGCAGAACCGTATCGCCGAGCCCGCCTTCTATAAATTCCCCGCCGGAGAGCAATTCGCGGTGTCCTGCGGAAAGATCATCCAGTGTAATAACATCGTAACCTGTATCGAGAAGATCTTTAACCATGTGAGAACCAATATAACCGGCGCCTCCGACAACCAGAACTTTTTCGTTTTTCATTTAACGTATCTCCAGACTAATAACTAAAAAATGGTTTGGCCCGTTAACCCGTTAGCCGGTTTGTCCGTTTGTCTCTTGGCTGGTTTTTGGGATGTCTTTTCGGGCTTAACCGGCTTAACCGGCTCAACCTTGTCCTGTCTTAACTTTAGCTCACTTTAGTTCACTTCAAACTTTAGCTCACTATTTATTTATAATGAGTTTTTATCCAGGTCTGATATTCCCCGCTTTTCACACGCTCGACCCATTTTTGGTTATACATATACCATTGAATGGTATCACGAATTCCGGTTTCAAGGGATTGTTTGGGGTGCCAGTTCAAGTTCTTATTTAATTTGCTAAAATCCACGGCATATCTTAAGTCATGGCCGGGTCTGTCCTTTACAAAAGTAATCAGATCCCTTCGGGAACGGCCGTCGCTCAATTTATTCTTCTCATCTAAAATATCACAAATCATTTCCACGACTTTAATGTTCTCCAACTCGCTGTTGCCGCCGACATTGTATGTTTCTCCCGACTGTCCGTTTTTCATGATTGTCCAAATTGCTATGCAGTGATCTTTGACATACAGCCAGTCTCTGACATTT